>CATOLW010000107.1 GCA_951800935.1 uncultured Clostridium sp. | reverse complement strand
GATTGTTTGAATTTCAAAATAAGTATTTCCAAAGGTTCAATAGCCATTTGAGGATTATCCATAGTAAGGTTAAATTCTCTATAAGCCTCCTTTAATTCATAAGCTTGTTTAAGATCTAAATTTAAATCTAACATATAATCAATAATTTGATATTTGGATAATTCCATACCAGTTCTAGTTCTAAAAATGAAATCAGAAGGTAATTTATCAAGATTTATTAAAAGAAATTTCCAAAATTTTTTAAGTAACCAATAATATTCGTGACCCTCTTTTTTCAAATTAGAATATTGTTTCATAACACGGATTCTAACTTTATTAAAACAAAAATTTAATTGTTTAATGACATGAAAAGAATCCACACATATATAAGCAGATGGTAAGCATAGTTTAATAATTTGGCGATAATTATCCCACATATCAATGGCTACAAAATGAACATTTTGTTTTTCTGTACTAGAGATGTTAGCGAAATAATCAATTAAAAAATCCTTCCGTCTAGATTCTAGAATATCGATAATAGTTTTTCTCTGGGGAGAATAAAGTACACAAAGATAGTGATATTTAGAGAGTTTTTTAGAGTAAAGCTCGTCTATACAAAGGATTTCTGGTAAAGAACCACGTTTAATATCAACCTTTCTGTCAAAGAGGTTAGAGATGTAGGTTGGAGATACAAAATACTTTTCTGAGAGCTTTTTATAGGTGTTGGTGGCATCTTTTAAATCATTTAGAATGAGAACATCCTTATATATAGAAATACGTTTATTTTCTTCTATAATAGGAGAATCCTGTAGATATACATGTCCACACGAATTACATCTATATATTCTTTTATGAATATGTAGAAGGATATTAGATTCAGTTAAAGAAGAATGTTTAACCAAACTTTTTCGTGATGAATATATAAATACATCTCTTCCATTACATCTATGGCAAAGTCTTGGAATTTCATCATTCAAATATAGTTCAATATGATGGTTTCCTTTATCGTCGTAGTAATCAAAAGACTTATAATTATCTATAAGTTCATATTTCAAATTTAATAATTTTATGATATCATAATTCATAGTAAGTTCCTTTCTTTTATTATTGATTTCGCGATTAAAGTATAACATAGATTGGAACTTACGTTATAAAAAAATAGGAGGATGGTCTATAAATAATACCATCCTTTTTACATACCCATTATTTTGTTGTGACATACATCTTTATTCATTGTTCATTACATACTATTTATTTTATTGTCTTTATGAACATACATGATTAATTAATATATCTATTTTCTCTTTTTTCACTTGATTATATAATTGCATACAATTAAAAGTACTAGATACATCCATAATTATTACAGTAGCTTTGTCGCCTAATTCTTTTGCTAACTTTTCTAATTTTGTTTTTCTTCTGGCAACTAAAATCACTTCATGTCCTTCTTCTACTAATACTCTAGCCATATCTGCACCTAGTCCTGAACTTGCTCCTGTTATAAGTGCTTTCATAGTATCACCACCTTACTTTCATTATATATTCTTATTGAAGGTTTGTAAACAGTTGTAAGTGTTATTGACATTTTTTTCTTTTTGATATATTATGAAGGTGTAAACTTTAAGATTGGGGGAGTCAGAATGAGTAAAGATTTTATTGCCATACATTTACCAGAAGAAGAAGAGATGATTTGGTTAGAAGCAGATGCTTCTACTTATGATTATTTTTCAACTAATAGTAAATATAGTGATGAAGTATTTGAAAAAATTTATGATGAGCATGGAATAGATGCTGGTGACGTGTTACCTGAAGAAGTATTCTATGAATTAGAACAGGGAAGTCTAGCAGATGCCTATCATAGTTATGAACCTTATCCAGAGGCTTATGATGAAGAAGTTTCTAAAGAATATGCTGGAAAAAGACTTACATTTACTAAATAGCAAGTTATTACTTGCTATTTTTTATATTTGTTTTTTTAATTCGTTTACTTCTTTTGTTAAGGCATTTATCATTTTTTGCATCATTATTATTGTTTCTTCATTTGTAGGTTGTGTATTTTGATTGCTCTGAGTTTGTAATTGCAAAAAATATGCATTTGTACATAATACTTGAGCAACTAGCATTAACCAATTACCTAAAGCATTTTGCTCATTTGCGTTACTATCATCTATGAGTAAAAAACCTACTATTGCGGCACTTAAAGTATATAGTTTTGGGGAAATATTTGAATAGTCTTTCATATATATTCCCCCTTCATATTATTTTATTTTTGTATTAGAAAAAGTATGAAAATGTTTCATACTTTTGTTAAAAAAAAGAAATGCTTATTTTGCATCTCCTTCTACAAGTTCGATTTGAACCATTAAAGCATCATCGCCTCTACGTTCATTTAATTTTAATATTCTAGTGTATCCACCGTTTCTATTTGCATATTTAGGCGCTAATTCGTCAAATACTTTTTTAACGGTATCTTTATCATTTTGTAAGAACGCTAATGCTTTTCTTCTAGAAACTAATGAACCGTTTTTACCATATGTAATCATTTTATCAACAAATTTACGTGCTTCTTTGGCTCTTGTTTCTGTTGTAACGATTTTTTCATTATTGATAATATCTTTAACTAGATTAGCAAGCATGCTTCTTCTATGTTTATTATCGCGTCCTAATTTTCTATAAGCCATAATCTTCCTCCTAACTATTAATCTTCGTCGCGGAATTTAAGTCCCATATCTTTAATTTTGTCGATAACTTCTTTTAAAGATTTTTTACCTAAATTACGTATTTTCATCATTTCTAATTCTGTTTTTTCTGTTAAATCTCCTAAAGTGTTGATGTTTGCTCTTTTAAGGCAATTATATGCTCTTACTGAGAAGTCTAAATCATCAATTGAAGTTTCTAATTTTTTAAGTTTACTATCTTCTTGTTTAGCATTCATAATTCCTGTCATATCAGCAATTTCACTTAGGTTAGTTACAATATTTAAATGTTCAATTAATATTTTTGCACCTAAAGCCATTGCTTCTTCTGGTCTAATAGAACCGTTAGTTTCTACTTCCATGATTAGTTTGTCATATGAAGCATCTTGTCCTACACGAGCATTTTCTGTATAGTAGTTAATTCTTTCAATTGGTGAATATAATGCATCAACTGGGATATATCCAATTGCTCCATCTTCGATATGTTTTTTATTTTCAGGTGCTAAAGCAGTACCTCTACCATTAGCAATAATAATTTCCATATCTAATTTTCCACCTTTTGCAAGGGTAGCAATTACTTTATCAGGGTTAATAATTTCAACATCAGCATCACATTCGATATCTGCTGCTGTTACTTCTCTTTCTTCATGAACTGAAAGTTTTACAACTTTTGTTTCATTAGAATTATTTTTTATTACAACACCTTTTAAGTTTAAGATTATTGCAGTTACATCTTCAACTACTCCATCAATTGTTTGGAATTCATGCATAACACCATCGATTTTAACTGCTACGATAGCACTACCTGGCATGCTTGATAACATTACTCTTCTTAAGGCATTTCCTAATGTAATTCCAAAACCTCTTTCTAAAGGTTCTAATTCAAATTTTCCGTAGTTATTATTTTCTACATATTCAGTTATTTTATATTCTGGTTTTTCAAAGTTCATATAAGACTCCCTTCTTTTATCCGCGTGGTCGTTTTGGTGGACGACATCCGTTATGTGGGATTGGTGTGGTATCAGAAATTGAAGTGATTTCTAATCCAGCTGTTTGTAATGAACGAATAGCTGTTTCACGTCCAGAACCTAATCCTTTAGCAAAAACTTCTACTTTTTTCATTCCCATTTCAGCAGCTGCTTTTCCTGCTGCTTCTGCTGCCATACCTGCTGCAAATGGAGTTGATTTTTTACTTCCTTTAAATCCTAATGTTCCAGCAGAGGCCCAACTAATTGCATTTCCTTCTTTATCTGTAAGTGTTACGATTGTGTTATTGAAAGTTGAATGAATAAATGCTTTACCTTCTGGTACATTCTTTTTAACTTTACGTTTTCTTGCTTTATAAGCCATTTATAATAACCTCCTTCTAGTTTATTATTTTTTCTTATTTGCGATTGTTACAGCTTTACCTTTACGAGTACGTGCATTTCTGCTTGTTCTTTGTCCTCTTACTGGTAATCCTCTTTTATGACGTGTACCTTCATAAGAATTAATTTCCATTTTTGTTTTGATGTTCATGCTTACTTCACGACGTAAGTCACCTTCTGTTAGGTATTTATTAACTTCGTCACGAATTTGCCCTAATTCATCGTTATTTAAATCTCCTGCTTTTTTATTTTTATCTATTTTTGCATCTGTTAAGATTTTATTTGATAAACTTCTTCCGATACCATAGATATAAGTTAAAGCGATTTCGATTCTTTTATTATTTGGTACATCTACACCTTTTATACGTGCCATTCAAACACCTCCTATTAACCTTGTCTTTGTTTATGTCTTGGATTTTGACATATTACAAATATTTTTCCATGTCTTTTTATTACTTTACATTTATCACATATTTTTTTCACTGATGGTCTTACTTTCATAATTTTTACCTCCTATTATTTTCTATAGGTTATTCGCCCGCGTGTTAAATCATATGGTGATAATTCTACTGTTACTTTGTCACCTTGTAAAATACGAATGTGATGTAAGCGCATTTTACCAGAAACGCGAGCTTTAATAACATGTTTGTTTTCAAGTGTGATTACGAATTCTCCTCCTGGAAGAACTTCTGTTACTAATCCTTCTACCTCGATAACATCTTGCTTTGGCTTTCTTTCTTGTACGACTTTTGTTTTATTGTTTTGTCTTGGTTTAGCCATTTTATCACCTCCTGGTTAATATTTCATATCCATCTTTTGTAACAAGTACTGTGTGTTCAAAATGTGCGGATGGTTTGTCATCAGCAGTGATTATTGTCCAGTCATCATCCAAAATATAGATATGTCTTGTTCCTAAA
>CATOLW010000106.1 GCA_951800935.1 uncultured Clostridium sp. | reverse complement strand
ATATGACAGCAACAATGCAATCGTTACCATTCATCCAGGAGCAGGGGGGACAGAATCGCAAGACTGGGCAGAAATGCTATATCGAATGTATACAAGATGGGCCAACAAAAACAATTATGAAGTAAAAGAATTAGACTACTTAGAAGGAGAAGAAGCAGGTCTAAAAAGTGTAACATTTGAAATAACAGGAGAAAATGCTTATGGCTACATGAAATCAGAAATGGGAGTCCATCGACTTGTTCGAATTTCCCCATTTGATAGTGGAGGAAGAAGACACACTTCATTTGCTTCCCTTGAAATTTTGCCAGAAATTACAGATGATATCGAACTAGAAATTAATCAAGACGACTTAAGAATTGACACCTATCGAGCATCAGGAGCAGGAGGACAACATATCAATAAAACATCTTCTGCTATTAGAATTACTCATATTCCAACTAATATAGTGGTAGCTTGTCAATCAGAACGTTCTCAAATTCAAAACAGAGAAACAGCAATGAAAATGCTAAAATCCAAATTGTTAGATTTAAAAGAAAAAGAACAAAAAGAAAAAATAGAAGACCTAAAAGGAATTCAAATGGAAATTGCTTGGGGAAGTCAAATTCGTTCTTATGTTTTTTGTCCTTATACAATGGTAAAAGACCATAGAACTAATTACGAAGTAGGAAATGTTCAAGCAGTCATGGATGGAGAACTTGATGAATTTATGGAAAGTTATTTAAAAATGCAGTTATAAATTCATATCATTTGGATTTCAATTGCATACAATATAGAGAGCAGATTTAGAATGAAATCAGCTCTCTATATTATTTTATACAAAAGGCGAGTGATTTAAAGATGGATACAATCGTATTAAAATTTGGAGGAAGTTCTGTTGCTGACAATGAGAAATTAGAATTAGTTGCCAAAAAAATAACTGGATTATACTCAAAAGGTCATAATATCGTAATAGTAGTATCTGCACAAGGAAAAACCACAGACAAATTAATTTCAGAAGCACAAGAGCTAACAAAAGATACAAAAGAAGATAGAGAAATGGATGTATTGCTTAGTACAGGTGAACAAATAACAACAGCCAAATTAAGTATGTTATTAAACCAAAAAGGATATCCAGCAATTTCATTAACAGGATGGCAAGCAGGTATCTATACAAATGATACCAATCAAAATGCAATCATAAAATGGATTGATACTGCTAGAATAAAACAAGAGTTAGAAAAAAAGAAAATTGTAATTGTAGCAGGTTTTCAAGGAATTAATCAAAGACAAGACATAACAACTTTAGGAAGAGGTGGTTCTGATACAACAGCAGTTGCCATAGCAGCAGCTTTAGGAGCTAAAAATTGTTATATTTTTTCTGATGTTGATGGCGTTTATTCAACTGATCCAAATCAATTAAAACAAGCAAAAAAATTAGCAGCACTTTCTTATGATGAAATGCACGAAATATCAAGTGAGGGAGCAAAAGTTCTTCATAATCGCTGTATTGAAATAGGAGAAAAATTCAAAGTACCAATTGTTACAAAATCTACTTTTAACAATAAACCAGGAACAGTAATATCGGATATTATTGAAGAAAACACAATCAAAAGTATTGTAAAAAAAGATATTTCAAGAATTTCTATTATAGGTAATGGGATCATTAGAAATTTTGAAACGCTTCACTTAGTATTAAGTATTATCAAAGAGAACAAGTTAGAAATGCTAGAATTTAATGTAGGAGAATCTAAAATTTCGATTACTTTTAAAAATAAGGTATCAGACAAAATCTTAGAAGAAATACATGAAAAATTAATATAAAATGTTTTTTTCGTTCTAAAACAGACAAACCATGAATATATTAATTTAGCGAGAAAAAATAGGGAGGCAAGTAAAATGACAATGGATGAAAGAAAAACAATTAGTACAGGTGTTATTCAAAATTTGATTTTAGAAAATAGAGGAAAATTAAGTATATCTGGTGTTTTAGATGTTTTAAGTTTTGACGACCAAGTTGTCATACTAGAAACAGAATTAGGACTACTGACTGTAAAAGGAGAAAATATTAGAATTAACAAATTAAGTATTGACACATCTGAAGTTATTGTAGAAGGAGACATTTCTTCTTTAACTTATAGTGATAAAGAAACAGAAAAAGCAAAAGGAAACTTTATGAGTAAAATATTTAAATAAGAAGAAGAAGAAAGGGGAGAGTCAAATAATGATTTCAAATCAAGCCTATTTATTTTTTGTTTTTATTGTAAATGGGATACTAATCCGGCTTATTATTTGACTTTTTTAGAATTTCCAGAAAAGTCTTCCATACAAACGATATAGTAACTTATATAGAAGATATCTTATTTTGGATTCTAGCAGGAATGATGGTGCTATATTCTATCTTCGTTTTTAACAATGGAGAATTACGCTTATTTATGTTTTTAGGCATTATATTAGGAGCCATAATTTATCTATTATTTATTAGCTCTTATATTATAAAAATCAATGTAAAAATAATTAATGTTCTAAAAAAACTTTTTGGAATACTAATTCTTCCTATAAAAGCAATTTATAAGATATTACAGAAACTATTTTTTAAACCAATTACATTTCTATTTATCAATATTAGAAAAAATATTACAAATTTCGGTAAAAATATTGTAAAAAATTGAAAATAAAAGAAGGAAATCGAAAATAAATGTAGAATATATAAATGTATATCCGTAAGGATTTATTACAAAAAATGGAGAGATTACAGATGAAAAAAAGACAAAAAATCTATAAAAAATTGTTAATTGTAGGAATTAGCATATATGTGGTTTTTACTTTGCTTAATCAGCAAAAAACTTTAAACCAATATGCAGATGATAATAATGAATTATTGGCTCAAATTGAAGAACAAAAACAATATAAGGAAGAACTTGCTAAGAAAAAAGACAATGTAACTTCATATGATTACATTGAGCAAACAGCAAGAGAAAAGTTGGATATGTATTATCCAAATGAAAGAATATATTTAGATAGAGGGATGTAATTTTAAAAATTATATTCCTTTTTTTGTAAAAAATATATCTTTTTACAAAGATATATGATATAATTACTATATTATTATTTCGTTTTTTAATTTCCCCATAAAAAAATAAATAGAAAAACAAGGAGGATTTTATGATAGATATAGAATCAATGACTTTAATAGAATTAAAAGAATTAGCAAAAGAACATAACATAAAAAATATTTCAAAATTAAAAAAAGATGAACTTATAACTGTTTTAAAACAAATTATCAATCAAACAGAAAAAATAAATCATGAGACAAGAGAAGATCTAGAAGAAATTGAAAAACCAGAAAGACAATATGATGTAAATGGAGAACCAATTGTAGATTACAAATTAACAAGTAATGGCGATGAAATAGTAGAAGGTATATTAGACATATTACCAGATGGATATGGATTTTTAAGGGGAGAAAATTTCTTATCAAGCGATAAAGATGTCTACATATCTATGATTCAAATTAGAAGATTCCGATTAGATACAGGTGATATCATAAAAGGAATCTCTAGATTCAGAGAAGGTGAAAAATTCCCATCCCTAATTTTCGTTGGCGAAGTAAATGGTGAGCATCCAGAAAAAGCAATGAAAAGAAGAAGATTTGATGAATTAACACCAATCTATCCGAATGAAAGGTTAAAACTAGAAACGGTATCAAATGATTATGCAACAAGAATTATTGATCTAATGAGCCCTATTGGAAAGGGACAAAGAGGAATGATTGTAGCACAACCAAAAGTTGGAAAAACTACTTTAATGAAAAAAGTAGCCAATAGCATTGCAAAAAACAATCCAGAAGTTGAATTAATTGTATTATTAATTGATGAAAGACCAGAAGAAGTTACTGACATGAAGCGTTCCATTAAAGGACAAGTTATTCATTCAACCTTTGATGAATTGCCAGAACACCATGTAAAAGTAGCAGAAATGGTTTTAGAAAGAGCGAAAAGATTAGTAGAACAAGGCAAAGATGTTGTTATTTTATTAGATAGTATTACAAGACTTACAAGAGCTTATAACTTAGTAATTCCTTCTTCTGGAAGAACTCTATCAGGAGGTATTGATCCAGCTTCCTTACATAAACCTAAGAAATTCTTTGGTGCAGCAAGAAATATTGAATTTGGAGGAAGTTTAACAATTTTAGCAACTGCATTAATTGAAACAGGAAGTAGAATGGATGATGTTATTTTTGAAGAATTTAAGGGAACAGGTAATATGGAAGTACACCTTGATCGAAAATTATCTGAAAGAAGAATTTTCCCAGCAATTGATATCAATAAATCTGGAACAAGAAGAGAAGATTTATTATTAACGCCAAAAGAAAAAGATACTGTATTTGCTTTAAGAAAAGCGATGAATAGTATGCCAGTTGCAGACGTTACAGAACAAGTAATTAGTCATATGACACAATCTAAAAATAATAATGAATTTATCGACCAAATGGAAAGTTATTTAAAACGATTTAAATAAAAATTATTTATATTATTAAGAAGAGATAGAAGAGGTAAATTGTAAAAGATTTATCTTTCTATAAATATATAACATTGCACAAAATCAAAGTTTTGCGAAAATAGAGATAGGAGAAAAATATAAAGAGCTTTTTATTTTGTAAAAACACTCTACTCTTACAAATAAAGCCTTTTATGCTAAGTTTATAGACAACAACTTATATTCCTAAAATATAAAAACGGCTTAAAATCGATTCTCGTACGTTAGTTTTCTATACTATTTTTACTTATATCATAGTATAAAAAAAATTGCAATACTTTTATGCAATTTTTTTTATATCTTTAATAATTGGATTTTTTAATTTAGAAGTTGTAAATTGACTTAAAATTTGTTCATAAGTTTCATTAACCAAACAAATTCTTAAATTTTCTTCTGACGTTTCAGATTTTTTTCTATGTGGATAAATAAATTGATATGTATAATTATAAAATTC
>CATOLW010000105.1 GCA_951800935.1 uncultured Clostridium sp. | reverse complement strand
TGGCTAACTTTTGATTGATTGTAATATTTTTATTACTAGAACAACTGCCCCAAGCATATTTGATATCTCTTATTCTTACTTGTTTGGGTGTGTTTTTTAGTAATTTAGTATATTTTTCTATATTCCTTTTTACAACTTCTTTTAATCTTTCAACGTCTTCTGCCTCAATCGCATCTTCTGTTTTCTGTTTTTCTTTTTCTAAATTATTATAAATCCATTTTGCCTTTTTGTTTACAAACTCTTTAATTGATTTATCTTTTAATCGAATAGGTGCTTTTACTATTACTTTTCCTTCTCTTACATATATATATAGGTTTTTTATTTTAGACGAAATCACTTCATATGGTATGATTTCATCTTTATATTGTATTTGATATTGTGTGTTTTTCATGATTTTCCTCCATACCTAAAGGTATTACTTATCCTATAAGCTCACTTAACATTCGCACAGCTAAGGTCATCTTCAAAATCATGGCTCAATGTCTTTTAATTTTAGCATGTCTCCTACTTGCATTTTTCCTGCTCGTGTAATGGTATTATAGCCATATTTTTCTTTTAATTGATCGATTGCTTGGTCTAGCTTTTCTTGTTTTTCTCTTTTTTCATTTTGAAAAAAGGATAATTGTTGTTCTTCTTTTTCAATTAAATTGTCTACTCTTACTCCTACTAATCTTATTGCCTTTCCAGTCTGATACATTTGTGTTAATAATTCTCTGGCTTTTTGATAGATTTCTTTAGTTGATGCTGTTGGCATTAACATTTTTCCTTGGTGTGATGTATCTTCAAAGTTTTTGGTTCGTAGTTGTACATTTACGGTGTTGGCTAAAAGCTTATATCTTCTTAGTCGATAAGTTACTTGCTCTGTTAGAGCTAGCACAATTTCTTCTAATTTTTTTATATCTGAAATGTTTTGTGGAAGTGTAATAGAATTTCCAATTCCTTTTGGTAATTCTTTTTCATATTTTACTTCTGAATTATCTATTCCATTAGCATATTCCCACATCATGATTCCATGTTTTCCAAATTTCTTTTCTAACATGTTTTTGTCTGCTTTGGCTAAGTCTCCAATTGTTTTGATTTGTAAGTTTAATAGTTTTGGTACTGTTTTTTTGCCTAGCATAAATAATTCTGAAATTGGTAATGGCCACATTTTCTTATCTATTTCTTCCTGATATAAAGTATGTATTTTGTCTGGTTTAGTAAAATCTGATGCCATTTTAGCTAATAATTTATTGGTTGCTACTCCTATATTTACAGTAAATCCTAATTCTTCTTTTACCCTTTTACTAATTTCTTTTGCCTTGTTTAATAAACTATCTTTCATTAGATAATTTGTCATATCTAAAAAGCATTCGTCGATGCTAAATCGCTCTATTTTATCTGTGTATTGTAATAGTAAATTGTATAAGCTGTTTGAATATTTTCTATAAATTTTGAAATCTGATTTAAAAATTTGTAAGTTAGGACATTTTATTTTTGCTTGATAAATGGTTTCGGCTGTTTTTATTCCACATTCTTTTGCTTTCATACTTTTGGCAAGCACGATTCCTGACCTTTTAGATTCGTCTCCTCCTATAATGGATGGTATTTGTCTTATATCTATTTTGTTTCCTTGTTTCAATTTTTCTACTGCTGTCCAACTTAAAAAAGCATTGTTTACATCTATGTGTAATATTTGTTTTTCCATGGTATCACCAGTTCTATTATAGAATCTTTGTTTGGATTTGTCAACTATCTTTCTATTTTTCTTTTTTGCACCTTATAAGTAACTTTACTAATCAAATTAGCTGGTACTAGTTTTGCTCCTAATCTTGCTAACTTTACATCAAATCCTGGAACAATATAAAACTTACCCTTCTCCATTTTCTTAATTGCATACTTTGCCACTTTCATACTATTTGCTTCTCTTAAATGAAACTTAACATTTGCTACTTTGTTAAAATTGGTTTCTACTGGTCCTGGACACAAAATACTAATTTGAACTTTTGACTTTTCTTTTTTTAATTCTTCTTTAATTCCTTCCGAAATTCTTACAATATAAGCTTTTGTCGCATAATAAGTAGCCATAAGAGGTCCTGGCATAAAACCTGCAATAGAAGCAACATTTAATATTTTTCCCTTCCCCTTTTCTTTCATATCTATTAGATATAATTTCATTAAGGTATGGTATGCTACAATATTAGTATTTATCATGCTAATTTCTTTTTCTAATGATGTTTTACTAAAGTTTCCACAATCACCAAATCCTGCATTGTTGATTAAGATATCCACATTTTGTACTTTTTTGTGGATTTCTTTACAATTTTCTATTTCACTTAAATCTATTGCCATTGTTTCTATTTCAATTGTTTGTTTTTCTTTTAACTCTTTAGCTAATTTTTTTAGTTCTTCTTCCTTTCTAGCAACTAGCACTAAACTATATCCTTTTGCTGCAAGTATTCTTGCCATATCTCTTCCAATTCCTGATGATGCTCCTGTAATTAATGCTTTCATTTTTTCACCTCATTTTATAGTATCTTCCTTTTTTCTTATTTTATAATAAATACATTAGAAAAAGCAAATAGTGGTATTTCTACCACTATTAATTTTTCTTACTAAATTTATTTAAAATAATTCCCACTGCATGAACAATTGTCGTTGATTGGCTATTGGCTATTCCTTTTCCAATTGCTTTTCCCCCTACTGTTAAGGCTGCCACTAATGCACTTAATAAGAATTGCAAATCAATATTTAGGTTAAATTGTTCTCCTATTTTCATTGCAATTAAGGCACTTATGGCACCACTTAGTACACCGACAAATATCTCCGATTACGTCTGCACAGATATTGGCTACCTTTGGTGCATTTCTAATTAGTTTAATCGAATCTTTTGACCCTTTTACTTTTTTGGTTGCTTTAGCATGAAACTCATGTTCATTAGCAACGGTTACAGCTACTCCAATAATATCAAAAAATATTCCAACTACAATTACTAATATTAGTATTACTATGGCTGATATTAGATTTAAGTATGATACTCCATTAGTTGATACATAGGAAAATATCATGGATAATAAAAAAGTCATAATAAATACTTGAATAAACCATTTAAATTCCGAGTGTTCTTTTTTGTTTTTTTGCTTTTCCTTATTTTCTTTCTCTTGTATTGTATTCATTTTGTTTTCTCTCCTTTTTTTATAACTAAAATAGCACTTAATTATTTTCTTATAAACAAAGTGATGGATTTTTCCATCACTTTGTATTACTTTTCGATTATTAGATGGTAAAAGCCTAAGTAAATTTTACAGTTTAGGTCTGGTTGAATTTCTCTATTTCCCGCTTAGCATTACTGCTAGAGCCGTTTCCGTTTAAGGGAAATATCTACTAGTTTTAATAGACACCAGATCGCCACTTAAATCTGTACCTTAATCCCTAGACCTCCTTAGCTATTTTTTCATAGCAAACATTCTAGAAGTTTTCCTTAACATACATTTGTTACTTTTCTAGTCTTTTTTGCAAAAGCAATTTCATAATCTAAAAATAGAATTCACTTGGCCAAAATAAATTTTATTTTCTTGTAAGATAATCCCAATACTTTCACTCAAGACAGGCTACACTATGTATTTTGTGTCTTGGCACGCAACATAGGTTTTACTTAAATTTTGTTACTTAAAATTATGTCATATTTAATATTTAACTAACTCCATTTAAGCCTCCGCGAAACCAGGGATTCCTATGTATGCCATTACATATTACCCTAATTTCTTTACTCCCTGGATACACACAAAACTGGCATTTCGCGCATAAACAAGAAACTTCAACGATGTGCCCTTTAGTGGATTTTTAGCCCCACCCTCGCAAAGTTTGTATGACTAGAATAATGCACCATCGATATATATTATACAATTTTTGGCTAAATATTCCAAATTTCTTTTAGGTTGGTTTTTGACAGATTCTACGTTTAGCAGTCAATTTTGTTTCTTTTCATTAAGTCTATTCTTACTTTTCCTCGTTTTATCTCTCTTTTTCTTTGCTTTTTATTTATATGTGCTTTTTTATCTCCTGGTAGATTTCTTCATGAATATCTTCTATTGTTCTAATTTTATTTTCTTTTACACATTTAACTTCATACCAATTATAGTTTTTTGCTACTTCACAAGCTGCATTATAAGAATCTATTAAATGTTGTTTATCGCTTTCATGAATATCCTTTTGTTCTTCATGTGTAAATTTATTTTCTCGATTTTTGATTAGTTCTAATGATTTTTCAACTGGCATATTTAAGAAAAATACTTGGGTTGGAGTTGGCAATCCATATAGATTAAATTCAAAGTTCCATAACCAATCTAAAAACTTTTTTCTTTCTTCCTTATTTTCTATTTTTCCTGCTTGATGCACCATATTAGCTGTTGTATAACGGTCTGCTAGTATAATTCCTCCATTTTCATAGTAATCTTTATATCCTATTTGGAAAGTAGCATATCGGTCTGCTGCATAAAAGGTTGATGCGATATAAGGACTTATTTTTTTAGCGTCTTTTCCAAATTCTCCTGATAAATACATTTTTACTAAAGATGAACTTGGACTATCATAATTTGGAAAGCTTACTATTTTGTATTCTATTCTATCTTTTATTAGTCTTTCTTTTAATTTTTCAAATTGTGTTTGTTTTCCACTTCCATCGGTTCCATCTATTACAAATAATTTTCCCATTTTTATTCCCCTTTGTTTTTTTCGTCTTCTTTCTTTTCTTGTTTTTTCTTTTCTAACATTTTATTGATACTTTCTAAAATATCGTCTGCATTTTCATCAAATTCGTCTTTTATTAAATTGAACATTTCTTCTCCTTTCTTTTGTCTTGATATTTTCTTTTTAAATTTTACTAAATTAACTTGCAAAAATCAACCTTTATCAAAAAGATGTTGGACTTTTATTAATATTTATTGTATAGTATAGCTTGAGGTGAAAATATGAGAAATTTATTTGAAAATTATGCTGCTAATCCCAATAATCTAAAGTGGGAAAATATGATTGCTAGAAAAA
>CATOLW010000104.1 GCA_951800935.1 uncultured Clostridium sp. | reverse complement strand
AAAGAATTTTAAATATACCATTTCATATAGTAAGTGCTTTAGGAACGGTAACTTTGCCAAGGATAGCAAATTTAAATAAACAACAAAATAGAAAAGCAATAAAAAATATCATGATAAAATCCATAAAATATTTATTATTTATTTTAATTCCAATGATGTTTGGAATATGGATTGTAGCAGATTATATTGTTTTATTATATTTAGGGGATGGATTTGCTAAATCGATTATACCATTGAAAATATTAAGTGCTATATTAATATTTAAGTCTATTTCACAAATTACAAGGCAACAATATTTGATTCCAATGGAAAAAGACAAAGTATATATCAATTCAACTATAATAGGAGCAATTCTAAATTTCATTATGAATTTAATTTTGATTCCTATTTTTCAAACAGTGGGAGCATGTGTGGCTACAGTAATAACAGAAATCATTTTATTACTATATCAAAAATATAAAATAGAAAAAGAGATGAATATATTTAAACCAATTACAAAATTTATAATTGAGATTTTACTAAAATCTACGGTTATGTTTATAGGATTATTAATCCTTGGATATTTTATTAAAAATGAACTAATAAAAACACTATTACAAATAATTATAGGAATCATGATTTATGCAATGTTAGAGAAAAAATTTATCAAACAAGAAATTTTACCTATGTTTTTAAAAAAGAAAAGATAAAAATGTGTTAATAGATATTGCAAAAAATTCAACTTAAGGGTATACTATTATAAGAAACAAACGAATGAAAAATAGAAAGGAAAGCAAAAGATATGGAAGAAATAGACTTAAAAGAAGTATTTAATATGTTTTGGAGCAAAAAAATACAAATAATATTAATCACATTATTATTTATTATACTTGGAATTATTTATACAAAAGAATTTATAACACCAATGTATAGTTCTTCTACAACACTAGTATTAGCCTCAGCAGAAAATACAGAAACAACAACTAATACAACAATAACAGCAACAGAAATTACAATAAATTCAAAATTAGTATCAACTTATAGTGAGTTGGTAAAAAGTAAAAATATATTAAGAGAAGTAACTGAAAATACAGGAATTGATATAGAAGAAGAAAATTTAAGAAAAAGTGTAAAGGTAAGCTCTGTAAAAAATACGGAGTTAATCAAAATAACAGTAGAAAATGAAAATCCAACTTATGCGGCTAAAATTGCCAATGAAATTGCCAATGTCTTTACAGAAAAAGTAAAAGAAATTTATAACATAAATAATGTACAAATTGTAGATGAAGCAGAAATATCATCAACACCTTCTAATATCAATCATACAAAAACAGTAGTATTATTTACATTTGTTGGATTAGTAATAGCATCTATCTATGTTATAATAGCCAATCTATTAGACACTACTATTAAAACAGCAGAAGATGTTGAAAAAGACTTTAATGTACCAGTTTTAGCATCGATACCAATGATAGAAAAATTAAGTAATGAAAGGAAACACAAAAGATAATGAAAAAAGAAGTAGTTGCCCATCAAGATCCTAAATCTCCTATTTCAGAGATTTTTAGGACATTAAGAACCAATATACAATTTATCAACAACAATAAAAAAACAAAGACACTATTAGTAACTTCTACTTTTCCAGGAGAAGGAAAAAGTTGGATTGCTTCTAATTTAGCAGTTACTTTTGCACAAACAGGAAAAAAAGTAGTATTAGTAGATGCTGATATGAGAAAAGGAAGACAATATAATATATTTAATACAATACCAACCCCAGGGTTATCTAATTATCTATCACAAGTAGGAATGACAGAAAAGAAAAATATATCAGAAGAAATTATAGATTGTATTCGAAAAACAGAAGTACCAAATTTATATTTGATGCCAGCAGGAAGTATACCACCAAACCCTTCTGAATTATTGGTTTCACCTAAAATGATAAAGATGTTAGATAAACTAAAACAAGCTTTTGATATTGTTATCATTGATGGAACGCCATGTGAATTAGTAACAGATTCTGTTATCTTATCTAGAATTGTAGATTCTACTATTATTGTAACAGCTCATAAAGTAACCAAAAAAGATGCCTTGGAAAGAATCATTAAAAACATACAAAATGTAGGTGGAAAGTTAACGGGTGTGGTTGTTAACAAGATGCCAATATCTGGTAAAAAATATGAAAAAAAATATTACTATTATGGAGAAGGTACAGAACACCATAAATTACAAGTAGCAACTCCCAAAAAAGAAGAACCAGTAAAAACGAAAACAACAAAAACAGCAAAAACAAAGTCAGTAAAAACGGTGGAAAACAAAGAAGAAAAATCAGTAGCCCCAGAAAAAGTAACCAAAAAGAAAACAACGGTTAAAAATGATAAAGAAACAGCAACACCTAAAACAACAAATGAAAAGCAAAGCAAAGAGCAAGTAGAAAAAGAAACAAAAGAAAGAACAAATGATATTTTAAAACAAATGAATGAATATTTGGAAAAAGAAAATGCTAAAAAAGAAAAAGGAGAACAAAATGATTGACTTTCATACACACATATTGCCTAATATTGATGACGGAGCAAGAAATATTGAAGAAACTATCAGCTTAGTAAAAGAAGCACAAAAAGCAGGATTTGAAGCAATCATTTCAACCTCCCATTATATGGAAGGATATTATGAAACCAATGTACCAGAACGTGAAGTATGGATTAATCTAATTTATGAGAAATTACAAGAAAAAAACATAAAAATGAAATTTTATTTAGCTAATGAAATTTATTTATCAGAAAATATTGTTTCTTTATTAGAAGAGGGAAAAGCATCAACCATAAATGATACAAGTTATATCCTTTTTGAAATGCCACTTAATATAGAACCATTAAATTTATATAACATTGTATATGATATGATTCAGCATAAACTAGTTCCTATACTAGCTCATCCAGAAAGATATAGTTTTGTACAGCAATCTCCAGAAATAGTAACAGAATTAATTGAAAAAGGAGTATTAATGCAAGCCAATTATGCAAGTATCCTTGGATATTATGGAAAAAGAGCACAAGTAATAGTAAAAAAATTATTAAAAAATGATATGATACATTTTTTAGGAAGCGATGTACATAGACCTAATACCATATATCCTAGAATGGCACAAATACTAACTCAATTAAAACAAATCATAGGAGAAGAAAAATTAGAAGAACTAACGACAATCAATCCAAAATTAGTATTAAGAAATAAAAGAATAGAAGTAGAAGAACCGAATAAAATAGAACTAACATTAAAAGAAAAATTAATTATGAAAATGAGCAAGTGAAAGGAAGTAGAAATATGAGAAAATATTTTGGAACAGATGGAATTAGAAGAATCGCCAATACAGAATTAACACCATCATTAGTATATAAAGTAGCAAAAGCAGGAGCATACGTCTTATCAAAGCATACAGACCATGTTCCAACCATTTTAATAGGAAGAGATACTCGTATATCAGGAAGTTTAATAGAAAGTGCTATGGTAGCAGGATTTTTAAGTTATGGTGCTAATGTAAAATTATTAGGAGTAATACCAACACCAGCAGTAGCTTATTTAACAAGAAAGTTAAATGCAGATGCTAGTGTTGTAATTTCAGCTTCTCATAATACTTATGAGTTCAATGGAATTAAATATTTTAGTAATAAAGGAACCAAAATTTCAGATGCTTTAGAAGAAGAAATTGAGGAAGTTATGGATTCTCGGAAAACTAGATGATTTAACAGCTGTTAATGATAAAATTGGTGTTTCAGAATATGCTTTAGAATTAGTAGACGAATATGTTTACTTTTTTAGAAAGCATTTTGATGATATCATTGAACAACATATACCAAACGATTTTGTAGTTGGTATTGACACTGCCAATGGAGCAACTTCAACAGTAGCAGAAAAAATTTTTAAAGCACTAGGAATTCAATATAAAATTATTAATAATAAGCCAGATGGAATTAACATCAATGAAAATTGTGGATCTACTCATTTAGAAGGGCTTAAAAAATTTGTGATAGACAATCAACTAAGTTTAGGAATTGCTTATGATGGTGATGGAGATCGTTGTTTAGCTATTGACGAAAAAGGAAATGAAATAGATGGTGATAAATTAATGGCCATTATTGCAAGCAATTTAAAAGAAAAGCAAAAATTACAAAAAAATACGATCGTATCTACAGTTATGAGTAATTTAGGATTGAATAAATACACAAAAGAAAATGGATTAGAACTAGTACAAACTAAAGTAGGAGACCGCTATGTATTAGAGGAAATGCTAAAAAATGGATTTAATATCGGAGGAGAACAATCTGGTCATGTTATCTTATTAGATTATAATCCAACAGGAGATGGAATTTTAACCTCTTTAATGTTAATAAAAGCTATGTTAGAGAGTAAGAAAACGGCTTCTGAATTAGCTAATAAAATAAAATTGTATCCACAAGTATTAGTAAATGCAAAAGTAAGTAGTAATAAAAAATATGATTATGATAAAGATAGTGATATAAAAGAAGCAATAAAAAAATTAGAAGAAGAATTTGCAGGAAATGGAAGAGTTTTAGTCAGACCATCTGGAACAGAACCATTAGTAAGAATTATGATAGAAGGGGAAGACCAAAACTACATAACCCAAAAAGCTTATGAGATAGCGAACCTACTAGAAGAAAAACTAAAATAGTCTTGTCATGAAAATGTAATATAAAAGTAAGGAAAAAAGATTGCGAAAAGGACGAAATAATGATAAGATAAAAATAGAGAAACAAAAGAAAACGGAGGAAAAAGAGATGTTTGTTTTTGATATATCTAATCCATTGACTTTAATTTTAATGTTAGCAATAACCGTATTGTTAATATTTTTAGCACAAGAAATAAAAAAGAGTTATATAGGAGCAATTTTATTATTTGCTTACTTAGTTATATTAATTATACATGTAGCACAAATTGCAACTTTATCAGAAGAATTTAGATATATGCTTACAACACTATCTAGGTGCATTGCAATTGACTTTGTATTTGTTTTAATTACTTTCTTTTCTTATCTATGGGTAGATGATATAGAAGCAAAAGCAGAAGGAAAGAA
>CATOLW010000103.1 GCA_951800935.1 uncultured Clostridium sp. | reverse complement strand
CGGTATTAAGCAATATAGCAGAAATTAGTTATGGAGATATTATCAAACAATCAGAAGAAATTAGTAATGTAACAGAAATAGGAAAGGTAAGAACTAGTGTAAAACGTATAACAGACAGAAACGTTGATTTATATACAACAGGTGTTGTACAATATTTTGCTATCATAGAAAATATTTCAGACCAAAAACAAGAGAATGTAAAAGTACAGACCAATCTTTCTCCAAACTTAGAAGTAGAAGTATTAACGTTATATACAGGAATGGAAAAAGAAGATGAAGAAATTTATATAATTGGAGAAGAACCAGATCAAGTTCCAGAGCCTACAGGAGAAATAACACAAAATAAGGTTAAATCTGAAATATTAGAATATAAAGAAGAAATAAATATAGGAAGCATAGAGCCAGGAGAAGCAAAAGTTTTAAGTTATAATATGTTAATTAATAACAAGGAAAATAAAGAAAAAATAGATTTTTCTGTTACAACAAAATTAGAAAAAGAGGAATACGAATCTAATAATTGGCAAGACAATGTGAAAAATGTAGAAATTGGGATGAACATGAAGACCAATACAACCAATCAATATGTAAAAGCAGGAGATATTATAGAATACACTATTGTAGTAGAAAATAAATCGAATGCAAAAACAACAGGATTGGAAATCAAAGATACTATTCCATCACAATTAACGATCAACAACATTACACAAGATGGACAAAACCTAGAAGATATTAAAGGAAATAAAATTAACTTACCAATCAGATTAAATGAAAATGGCGAAACAACCATAAAAATTGAAACAATTGTAAACTACTCAACAGCAAGACAAAAAGCAGAGGCTATTACGAATATAGCAACAGCTGAAATTTACGGTCAAAAAGTAGCCACTACTTCAGAAATCAATCACATCATCCAAGCAAATACAAGCAATACTGGAAACGAAGACGGAAATGGAACAGGAAATGAAAACAATGGTAGTGGAACAGAAGGAGAAAATAAAGTAGACAACAATGATATAGCAAAAGGTAATCGAACCATAACAGGTATTGCGTGGTTTGATGCAAATGCTAATGGACAAAAAGAACAAGGAGAAACACTACTTAGCAATATCAAAGTAAGACTATTAAATACACAAACAAACAACTATGTAAAAGAAGAAAACGGAGAAGTGCTAGAAGTAACTACAAATGAAAATGGAGTTTATGTATTAGACAAAATAGGAAATGGCAGATACATAGTAGTATTTGATTATGATAACACACAATATGCTTTAACAAAATATAAAGCAGAAGGAGTAGGAGAAGCAGAAAACTCAAATGCAATATTGAGTGAATTACGAATTCATGATGAAAAACAACAATTAACAGCTACAGACATAATAACGATTCAAGACAACAACATTGCTAATATAAATATTGGGTTAATCCAATTAGAAAACTTTGACTTAGCATTAAATAAATATGTAAGCAAAATACTAATCCAAAATGCAAAAGGAACAACTGTTAGAGAATATGACAACGAAACTATAGGAAAAGTAGAACTAGATGCTAAAACCATAAATGGTTCAACCATAATTGTAGAATACAAAATTAATGTAACCAATAATGGAGAAGTAGAAGGATATGCTAAAAAAATAGCAGACTATGTATCACCAGAATTAAAATTTAGTTCTGAACTAAATAAAGACTGGTATCAAGTAGGAGACACCTTATACACAGCAAGTTTAGCAAACGAAAAAATCAAACCAGGTGAAACCAAAACAGTAACTTTAACATTAACAAAAACAATGACAGAAAACAACATAGGACTAATACCAAACACAGCAGAAATTGCAGAAGATTATAATGAATTAGGTATTAAAGACACAAACTCAACACCAGGAAATAGAGTAAAAGATGAAAACGATTTGGGCTTAGCAGAAGTAGTGATAAGTATTAGAACTGGTGGAATTGTATATGTAAGTATAGCAATTGTAATCGTTATAATGCTTGGAATAGCAACAGGAGTTATCCTAAGAAAAAGAAAGAAACAAGAAAGAGAATAAATAAAGAGGGAAAGGAGGTAAAAATAAAATGAGTAAAATAAAGAAAATAATATTTAGTTTAATGATGGCTATTCTTACAATAGTAGGATTTCATACAATAATTAATGCTTACTCAGTAGGGCAAAAAGACCCTGTAGTAATAACTTATGATGAATATCAAAACAGTGGAAGTATTTTTTGTGTAGAACATTGGCAAGCATTAACAACTTATAACTATTATAATGTTATTTCACAAGTAACAATAGAAGGAAATCGCTCAACTGACCATGAGGGAAATACGATCGAAAGCTGGCATAATGCTAAATTAGCCTACATTTTATCAGCGGATAATGGCTCTTATAAAAGAGGTGGTCCAGTAGCAAATGCTATATGGAATTACATGTATACATGGCTAACCAATGTAGGACAATACCATGCAGGTTTATATCAAGGATTTTCAAACGGAGAACATGGTTCTCCTACTTGGTTAGATACAGCATCTGATAATTATGCGAACAATTTAGGAGACACGATACAAGTAAAAGACAATACCAATCGAGACAATATAAAAGTATCAGCTTATGAAAGAGATGGAGAAGCTTATATGAGAGTAGGACCATTTAATTGGTCCTTCCCAGGACAGATGGTAAATGTAACAGCAGAGGATCAAAATGGAAACCAAATTAGCAACTTAAAATTTAGTAGCTTTAATGGAAGTAATGAATATTGGTATGGAGCCAATAATATTGAATCAGGAAAAGAGTTTTATCTTTCTGTTCCAATGGATTTGAATCTTACTAAAATTACACGTATTACTGGACAAGCATCAGCTACAGTAAAAGGAGTTAATATTTGGTTCTTAGAATCAACAGAAGGATATAAGCAAAATCTAATTGTTAGAGAACCATATGAAGTACCAGTTGATCTAACAACTCCATTTGATTATGATATAACAACACAAGGAAATTTAAAGATTATTAAAGTAAATAAAGACAACAAAGAATTTGTTTTACCAGGAGTTGGATTTATAATTCAACATAAAGAAACAGGAAAATATTTAGATCAAGCGCCAGATGGAACCATATCTTATGTAGATGAAAAAGATGCAATGGAATTTATAACAAATGTAAAAGGTGAAATTCCACTTGAAGGCTTAATAGTAGGAACCTATGTTGCCTACGAAACAAAAAATCCAAATTATGGATATGAATTCTTAGCAGAAGGACAAGAAAAGCCAATTGTAGCAGATGAAACTACTGTATTTATTATTGAAAACACGCAAATCTATGTAAAACTATCAGGATATGTTTGGGTAGATCAAGTAGATGGTAAAAGAACAGAAAGAAATGATTTATTTAAAACAACAACCAAAACTCCAATAGGAGAAGATCAACCAGATGGTAAAGATATATTATTTAATGGAGTTATCGTAAGACTAAAAGATAGAACAACAGGAGAAACTTTGCATGAAACCGTAACATCAAAATTAGACAGATACAAAGACTCTGTCAACAATGGAAATGGTGAATACCTATTTATGGATGTATTAATCGAAAAATTAAAAGATTATTACATTGAATTCCAATATGATGGATTAACTTACACTAATGTAGTACCACATATTGAACAAGATCGTGGATCTAAATCTGCTGAAAGTGAAGAAGAAAGAGATACTTTCAACAAAAACTTTAGCAAAGTAGAAGGAAAAACGAGAAACACAGGATTTACCAAAGATGCAAATGACAAGGAAAAACATGCACTATCTTATAATCTAAATGAAGCTGAACATGAAGCAACTTTAATTAACAATGGACAATACACCATAACAGCAAATACCGATGTACCAAACTATAGAATCAGAAACCACTTTACTTATGGACAAGAAGAAGTACAATATATTAATTTAGGATTATATGAAAGAGAGCAACCAGACCTTGCCATTGAAAAAGATTTAAATAATGTAAGGGTAGCAGTCAATGGTTATGAACATACCTATCTATATTCACAAAGATTCTTAAATGAAGGTGAATATGGAAGTGGATTTAATGTAGGTGTTAAATTTGGAAGCAAATATTCAAATGTATCTTATACAAGAGCAATTTATAAAGCAGACTACGAATATAGAAATGAAAAAGAAAATAGCAAAGAGTTAAAAGTATATGTAACTTATGAAATAAAATTAAGAAATGAATCATCTAATTTAACTGCTAAAGTAAACAGCATGGTAGAGTATTTTGATCAAAAATATGAAACAATAAAAGCAGGAACAAAACTAGATGGAACCAAAAAAATAATAGAAGATATAGCATCACCACAAGTAAGTAATTATAATAACAACTATAAAAAGGCAATTATTAATACCAATACAACATTAGGAGCAGGAAAAGAAACATCTATTTATGTTGAATTTGCTTTAAGCAGAGAAGCGGTTATCAACATCTTAAATGATAAAGCAACTTTAAATAGTGTATCAGAAATCAATTCTTACTCAATCTTTAATGGCAATAAAATTTATGCTGGAATTGATAGGGATTCTGCACCAGGAAATTGTATACCAGGAGATACAAGAACCTATGAAGATGATACAGATTCTAGCCCAGCTCTAAAACTAGAAGTAGCAGATGCTAGAGAAATAGCAGGAAAAGTATTCCTAGATGAAACAACAGGAGAATTAATGACAGGAAAAATTCGTCAAGGTAGCGGAGCTTATGAAGAAAATGAAAAAGGAATTAAAGGAGTAGCAATTACTTTCCAAGAAAACACAGGAAGCGAAAAAGTATATCATGCAACTACTAATGATAATGGAGATTTCTTCATTTCAGGTTATATACCAGGTGATTATACACTAACTTATACATGGGGAGATAAAACCTATACAGTACAAGACTACAAAGCAACTATTTATAACAAAGATAGAGATCAAAATAACAAAAAATGGTATAAAGAAAATGTAGACACAAGATTAAGTGATGCTATGGATAATTATACAACAAGACAAGCAATTGACGAAGAAATTAAGAGAGTAACCAATGGAACAGAAAGTAAAA
>CATOLW010000102.1 GCA_951800935.1 uncultured Clostridium sp. | reverse complement strand
GTAAAAGTTGTTCCAGAATACCCATCATCAACAAAGAATTTAATATTTTGAAATTTGTTATCTTCTGCATATTTACTTAAAATTAATTTTTGATTTTTTATACTATTGCTTTCTCCTGCAAGTTCATTATCTCTTGATAAACGACAGTATAAAGCAGTTATTTTATCGCTTTCTAGCTGTTTCATTAATTACTCCTTTCTTTAGACAGCTTGAAATACGATATAAAATTATAGTTACTACATTTCAAGTAGTGTTTATAATATACCATATTTCAAACTAAAAATTCAATACAAAAACTTTACTTTTGGAAGATTTCAAAAAATCTAGTTAGTATTGTGTGTTCCGAATCTTTGTTAAAATAGGTATTTACTTTATAAACAGTACCTTTTATTTCTTTTTCAAAGTTCAAATTTTGTTCTGGATAAAAACTTTTTAAATATTCTACACGTTCTTCATTGTTCATTTTAGAGAACTTATTACAAAATTCAGTCTTTAAATTCTCTAAAAATTCGTATTCTTCATTAGTCAGTTCAATTCTATATATTTTTTCATTATCTTGCATTTCTATCAGCCCTCCTTTTTTTCTTGTATTCAGGAGAGTTTTTAAGTTTCTGTTTTTCAAGTCTTTCTTTTTCTTTAGCTTGCTCACGAGCTTTTCTTTCAGCTTGTATCTTTTCTTGTTCAAGTCGTTGCCTTTCTAATTCGTCTTGCTTTTCTTTATCAAACAGACTTTTAAAGAAATTTGTGACCTTTTGTGGTGCAAGTTTTAGAGCATGAAAATAGTCTTTTGTTTTTTCTACTAGATCATCATATAGAGATTTCCACTTATCTACTGCGTTTCTTAAATTATCAATTCTATTATTAAGTTCATATATTTCTTTATCTGCAACAATTCCTTTTTTAGCATATTCAGTTAAGTTTTCGTAATCTTCTTGCTCTAATTCAATCTTTTTAGAAAATCTTTTTTGCTTTCCTAAAGAAGAAATATCTTCAATTTGCTTGTCGTATTTCATATAGGAATTATAAGAAGATTCCTTTTCTTCAACTTTATTTGTAATGCTTTCTAATCTTTCAGTATCTTTCTTGATTTTATACTGTAAATCACTTAAATGTTCTTGATTACTACCTTTTACACCACGAATAAAGTCTTTATAGCCACTATCAGACATATACTTAAAAAATCTATCTTGTAGTAAACTATATGATTTTATTAGAACTGCATTTCCTTTTTTATCATATACAGGCTTTCCTTGATTATCCAATACTTGCTCTGATTTCCATTTATTACTATGACTTACTTGATTGATTACCTCTTTTGTAGTTCCAATTAGTGATTTATCCTTACATTTCTTTGTCCATTTTACTTCTTTTCTTACAACAGGAAGTGCTACAACATGCAAATGATAATGGTATATAGGTTTTCCATATTCTTCTGTTAAAGCTGTATTTATCTCATCTGCATGCATAACTGCTGATATAATGTTATCGGTTCCCATTTCTTCTTCAGCAAATTGAAAAGCTCTTTCGTAAAATTCTTTTGCAAATTCATAACCACCATGTTTTTCAAAATAGTCAGAGTTAATATCAAATATAAGTTCATCAAATAGTTTAGCATTTTCTTTTAATCCTCTTAATGATACTTGTCCATTATCAATTAGTTCTTTTAATTTTTCATTATAGGTTGTTTCACATCTTTTGTAATGTATATTATTAGGTGTTTGAGATAAATCAACATTCATATTAGAATAAGATTTATTTTTTCTTTCGTTGTGTCGTTCAGCTTTAGTTATACTTGTTTTAGTATAAGTTTCTACTCTAGCTACTGAATAGTTTGTTTTGTCCATATAAAATATCCTTTCTTGCAGGTAGCAAGAGGCGACCAAAGGAAGCTGTTACATAACTTTCTAACGAAAGTATGTAACCCACTATGACACTTTCAAAACTTCGTTTTGGAAAGGTGCCAGTGGGCTCCTTGCGGAGGGCTCATAAATTATCTAATCTTGCGATAGATAATTTATGTTTGGCTTCGCCAAATCAAAATAATATTTTATCACTTCCGTTCAAATATTATTTTGACTACTGAAAAATTTTTCTGCTACCTAGCATAAAATTTTTTCAGTATCCTTTTGATATGCATTGTAAGAATATAGAGCAAATACCTATATAGTCTTTTTTAGCATAACAAAAAGACCCATTAGGCACAACAAATAAAACTACCAATATTGCAATTTTTTTTGCAAAGTAGTGAGTTTTACTTGAAACATGCTAATCGGTCTTAACCACTGCTGGACATTTTACATACTATTCATTCTAAACCAGCCAAAATATATTTCACCGCATTGGGTTAATAAGCTTATTACAAATCTTAATTCTCTATGTCTCGGAAGTGGGAGAATAACTTATTGTACCACATTATTAACCAGTGTTTCGTGTCTATTAATTTTTCAGTGTACTATAAAATACATATACTATATATCATCTTTTTATGTAAATGTCAATAAAATTTGGATTTTTAGTTGTAAAAATATGTAGGTTTGTCAAACATATGTCACACTCAATTGATATCAATACTGTTTGAAGTACCTTCTTTGATGAATGTTATTTTACTTTACACATATATTCTTCTAATTTTTCCCTTGGACTTAGCCATCCTAGCGGTCTCATAGGAAAATTATTATATTCTCTTATCCAATATCTTGCTCTATTTGTTAAATCCTTTAAGCTATAAAATACCTTATCATAATAAAATCTCTCCTGATCTTTTCTATGACTTCTTTCCACTTTTCCATTTTGTTTTGGTGTATGTGGTTTTATACATTTGTGTTCTATTCCATATTCTTCCAGTTTGTTTTCAAACATTGTCTTTTTGTCTTTTACAAATGCATTCCAACTTAGTCTATTTGTGAATTCAAAACCGTTATCTGTTTGTACTCTTTCTATTTTAAACGGAAATACCTTTACTAGTCTTTCTATAAACTCTGTTGATGCATATGTATCATGTGCATTTGTAAACCACAAATATCTTATTCTTGTATATTCATCTATTGCTGTATATTGATAAAATCTTTCTCCCATTTCTTGTAATTCTTTACTTAAGCATTTCTTTGGTACGTATTTTACATCTACTTGTACCTTCTCTCCAGGGTATGTCATTTGCTCATAATATCCACTATTCTTTTCTTTTTTCTTACTTGGTGTTTTATTATATATTCCTAATCTTATCATCATTCTATACAGACTTGTTACACTTCTTTCATATCCTGCCTTCTTTAGTTTTATCCATAATACCACTAACCCTGTTTTTTTATTATTTGCTTTATAGTTCTTTATCATCTTTATTTCTTCTTTTGTGTGTTCATTTGGATGATGATGTGGTCTTCTTGATTTATCTTTCAGGCTTTCTAGTGTTCCATCATACCTATCTCTCCACCTATATATCGTTCTTTTATTCTCCTGAAACTTTATTGCTGCTTTTGTTACTCCATATTTATAAGAAAATTTAATCACACTCTGTTTATATTTTAATTTTTGTGTTATACTATTACCCATAGGAAGTACCTCCTGATATTTAGATTTTGTGGTTAAAATCATTCTATCATTTTTTCGGTACTTCCTTCAATATTTTTTGTTATTTTGGGTGTGACATATCTATTGTAAACCTATATTTCAACTAAATCTATATATTGATTTCTTGTTTAATTATATGTAACATGATCAAACAAAATCCCATTTTTTCAAGACTTTTGACCAAAAAAATACCGTTTCGTTTTTTGAAACGGTTTAAAGCTTTTGTGTTGCTAAATTTTTATTTTCAAGTATCCTTGTTTTTCTTTTTATCTTTGTCAGTATTTAAACATCATCAAAGGTAATAAAAAATATAGTGATTTTAAGAAAAAACACTATAAACTGATTACTAACACTAATAAGAAACATTTAATTGGATAAAAAAGGGCAAAGAGCATAACAATTTAATGTTAGGGTTCCAATTTTGCTAAAGACCCCTCTGCCCTTTGCTTAAGTTAAATATATTTTTATACAAAATATATAACTTGTCAAATCGATTTTGACATTAATATTATAATTTCCTATTCTTTAACTATTTAAATTCCATTTTCCTACTGTTTCATAATTTGTATCTAAGTCTATAACGTTAGATGGTAGAGAAACTATGGGGCGAACAAAACGGTCATAACTATACATGTCAGAGTTCGAAAGGAACATGCCGCTACCAGCAACATCTCCATTATTCACACGACGCAAGCCAAAATCAGCATAAGATGATCCACCAGCATAGACATAGCATGATGCCAACCAATAATAAGAATTTCCATTATTACATAATAACTCATAATACATACTATTTGCTTTTGTCGTATCTCTTGTATCTGCTAATTCAAAATTTGCACCCATTGTACTTGCATCCAAATACCAATATGTTTGTGTTACAGTTAAGTCTCCTGACGTTTTTTGAGTTTTTGCATCATCTTCAGATTCATAGGACTTTATATCCGAACTTGTTGGAGTTTTAGGTTCGCTTTCTCCCACTATTCCATTGTCTTCTTTCCACTTTAATGGATACTCTTTATTACTTGTATAGGAATAAGTTCCTGTTTTATATGCTATTCCATTTTCAGTTGTATAACTTTCATATGCTTTTTTTCCTGTTGCTTCATCTACTACTTTCATCTTATCTTGTATATCTTCTATATTTAAACTTCTTGCTACTGCTCCTTTTGAATCATTACTATACATTGTTTTACAGTAATCGTTTAATATGGCAACTCCATTATTATATCCTCTTGCTCCTTTAAAATATACTGTTTTAGAAGTTGGGCTATCACTTATCAAATCAATCGTACCATTACTATTTATATTTAAAACTCTCCATTGTAAATCGTTATCTTGCCCTATATCCTCCGCATTGGCATATCCTGTATAAGTCTCTCCAAATTTATCATATGGGATTGTGACCTCGTCTGGATGATAATCTACGTAATCTCCTACTTTTACATAGCTCGATATATTTTTTTCTTTAAATGCAATTGTTCTACTTCCTATGGTTACTTCTCCTGTTTTTTCAATTATTGCTCTTTCTTCTGGCGTAAT
>CATOLW010000101.1 GCA_951800935.1 uncultured Clostridium sp. | reverse complement strand
AGGTGGAATAGCATTTGCTATGATTTCTCCTATCTTTAACATAACAGAAATACAAGTAGCAAACAACCAACAAGTAAGCACAGAAACTATTATTAGTTTATCAGAATTAAAAACAGAAGAAAATATTTTTCGTTTTAGTAAAATCAGCGTAGGAAGTAAAATAAAAGAAAATGCATACATCCAAAATGTAAAAATTCATAGAAAAATTCCAAGTACCATACAAATTGAAATAGAAGAAAGAGAACACAATTATAGCATCGATTTTTTAGGAAAATATGCATATATTAGTAAACAAGGATATATTTTAGAAATTGCAGAAGAAAGCAAACAAAAACTAATTTTGCAAGGAATTAATACGCCAGAAGAAGAAATTCTGACAGGAAATCGTTTAAACAAAGAAGATTTAGAAAAATTAGAAGATGTCATAAAAATTATGAATGCAACCAAAGAATATGAACTAGACACAAAAGTCACTAGTATTGACATTCATGATAAAAATGAATATAGTATATATTTAGAAGAAGAAAAGAAAAAAGCATATTTAGGAGATAGTACCAATTTAAGTAATAAAATGTTATATGTAAATGCTATTATAGAAGAAGAAAAAGGAAAAACAGGAGAAATTTTTGCAAATGGAGATTTTAATAGCAAATTTAGAGTTTATTTTAGAGAAAGTCTAAATGTATAAAGAAAGGAGAAAGCATCATGAAAAACCAAAGAATTATAAGCATCGTTTTAGGAGCTATGTGTTTTGCTCTAACATTAGGAATTTGCATACAGATTAAAACCGTAACAGGTTCTAATTTCATTGCAGGCGAAAGTAATGGAGAAAATGATGAATTAAGAGCAGAAGTATTAAGATATAAAGAAAGATATGACAACAAATATAAAGAACTAGAAAAAGCAGAAAAAGAATTAGAAAAAGAAAGACAAAACTCGACACAAAATAATAGTAGTTTAGAACAAAAAGAAGAAGAAATCAAACAAGCTAATAAATTAATTGGAATGACAGAAGTAACAGGACCAGGTGTTATTGTTACTTTAAAAGATGGGAAAAAGGATGCTAGTACATTAGATGCAAGTAATTTAATTGTTCATGATGCAGATATTTTAAGTGTCATTAATGAATTGAAAAATGCAGGAGCAGAAGCAATTGCGATTAATGATCAAAGAATTGTACCAACAACAGGTATTTCTTGTGGAGGAAATATTATTGATATCAATGGAGAAAAAGTAGGAGCCCCCTTTGTGATAAAAGCAATTGGATTACCAGAACAATTAGCTGCTTTATCCAGACCAGAAGGATATTTAGAAATTTTAAAAGAAGCAGGTGTTAGTGTAGAACTAAAAAAGTCAAATAATATTAGTATACCAAAATATACAGGCGTTATTACTTACAAATATGTGCAAAATGCGAAAAAATAAGAATAGGAGATAAGCAAAATGAAAAATAATATAAAACGAGGAAAAATCACAATGGCAATTGCCATTTGTATGGCATGTTTTGTCCTAGCTTTAGTTATGTTTATGCAATTTAAAATTGTCAAGCAAACTGATATCACAGAAATTGAAAATATGAGGGAATCGGAACTTCGAACAGAACTTGCTAATTGGAAAGCAAAATATGAAGAAACAGAAGAAAAATATCAAGAAACAACTGCTATGATTGAAGAATACAAACAAACAAAAGAATCGAATGAAGAAACAGAAAAGCTAGTAGAAACTGAATTGCAACAAGTTAATATAACATTAGGAAAAAATGATGCAGAAGGAGAAGGAATTGAAGTTATTTTAAGAGAAAAAGAAAGTGAAGAAATACAAGAATTAAATGCTAGTGATTTATTAGTGATTGTAAATAGTCTGAAATTGGCAGGAGCAGAAGCAATTTCTATTAATGAAGAAAGAATTATTAATATGTCAGATATCGTTACTATTAATAGTACTTCAAATAGTTTTATTAAAGTAAATGGCCAAAGAATTTTAGCACCTTATGTAATTAAAGCAATTGGAAATCAAACTTATTTAGAAGGAGCCTTATTAGGAAATGGTGGCTATGTCGATGAACTAAAAAAGCTAGGCCATAATGTTTCTATTAACAAGGTAAACAGACTAAAAATAACAAAATATAATGATGAAATTAAGACAAAATATATGGAATAGAAGAAAGGAAAAAAGAAAATGATAATTATTGCTATTATAATCGGTTGTATATTAGGTGCTATTTTAGGGATGAATGCACCAATGATATCTTATACTTATTCAAGTTACTTAGCAATTGCTATTATAGCAGCGCTAGATTCTGTATTCGGAGGAATTACATCAGTAATAAAAAAGAATTTTGACTTAAAAATATTTATAACAGGATTTTTTGGAAATGCTATATTATCTATTTTATTAACGATTCTAGGACAAAAGCTAAATGTAGATATATACTTAGCAGCCATTGTCGTATTTGTAGGAAGAATGTTTACAAATTTAGGAATTATAAGAAGATATTATGTGGATAAATGGTCTAAAGAATTAAAAGAAAGAAGTAATAAGCAACAATAAATTTATTACAAATTTATTACAAATTTATTACAAAAATATAACAAACCCTATTGACATTTGTCTAAAAATGTAATATATATACTAATAGAAAAATTATAACTTAAAAATGGAGGAATTAACTTGGCAATAGGAGATATCATTGTAGGTATAGACATAGGAACTAGCAAAGTTTGCACAGTTGTAGGGGAAGTCAATAACTTTGGACAAATTGAAATCATATGTAATACCTCATATAAATGTAATGGACTAAAGAAGGGTAAAATAATAAACGAAGACGATATTAGCTTAAGCATAGCAAAAACCATAAAAGATGCCGAAGATGAAACAAATTTAAAAATCAACTCAGCCTATGTAACAATTCCAGGAAAATATATAACAATTGTACAAAATAGTATAACCAAAGAAATCAAAGATAAATATGCTGGAATCTCAGTAAGAGATGTACAAAGTGCACTTGTGCAAGTAAAAGATATAGAAATTCCAGATGGAAAAACATTAATTGATATCGTGCCAGATAAAATAACACTTGAAAATGGAACTGTTGTTTCAGATCCAGTGGGAAACCTAAGTTCAGCTTTTACTATTAGTGGACAAGTAATCTTAGCAGATAGAGATTATGTAAGACAACTCAATAGTGTATTTAAAAAAGCAGGATTAGAAATAGACGGAATTGTACCAATTACATTAGCAGAAAGAAATTTAATTTTAGACAAGAATGAATTACACGACAATGTCATGTTATTAGATATGGGAGCAGGAAACACTGATATAGGAATTTTTGAAGGTTCTACTTTTGTATATACAAACTCCATTCCACTAGGAGGAAACAACATAACAAATGATATTGCATTAGTATTAAACATATCAGAAGAAGAAGCAGACAAATTAAAAAGGCAGTATGGACTAGCATTGAAGTCTTTTATAGATAATGATAATGACATTATATTAAACACTTCAAAAGATAACAACAAAAACAGAATCATAAAAAGTTCTGAACTAATTGAAATTATAGAAGCAAGAATTGAAGAAATATTTTCAATTATCAATAAAGACATAACAAACCATGGTGTAAAACACAGAATTAACAATGTTATTTTAACAGGACAAGGAATAACCAATATAAACAAAAGTGATGTAGCAGGAAAGATCAATTTAAACATTCCTGTCAAAATATCAACAGGAAGAGCGGTTAGTACAGTCAAACCATCCTATAGAACCAGTTATGCTTTGGTAAGATACATAGCAGCAAGGCCTTTTGCCAAAACAGTATCTAGCAGTATTGATACGCAAAGTGATGAAAATGTTTTCAGAAGCATAATGGAAAGAATAAAAGAATTTTTCTATTCTTAAAAAATGTTATTAATTTTAAGTTAACCGTTCGAACCAAAAAAGTTGCGGATAACTGATACAAAACAACCTTAAACAATGTTTTGTATACTGATAGATAGAGATATAAAAAAATAAGGGAGGAAAAACTAAATGATGGATTACAATGACGAAAGTAATAATATTACCATGATGGACGGAACAGCTACCATTAAAGTTATCGGTGTTGGAGGCGCTGGAAACAATGCTGTTAATCGAATGATTGATATTGGAATCAAAGGTGTTGATTTTATTGCTGTTAATACAGATAGACAAGCATTACAAACATCAAGAGCCAATACCAAAATACAAATAGGAGAAAAAATAACAAGAGGATTAGGTGCAGGAGCAAATCCTGATATCGGTGCACAATCAGCAGAAGAAAGCAAATCTGAAATAGCAGAGGTATTAAGAGGAGCAGACATGGTATTTGTTACTGCCGGAATGGGTGGAGGAACAGGTACAGGAGCTGCACCAATTGTAGCTTCAACAGCAAAAGAAATGGGCATTTTAACAATAGGAGTTGTTACCAAACCATTCACTTTTGAAGGAAAGAAAAGACTTTCACAAGCAGAAAGAGGAATTGAAAGTTTAAAAGGAAAAGTAGATACACTAGTTGTAATACCAAATGACAAACTATTACAAATTATTGATAGAAAAACATCAATTATAGAAGCTTTTAAAATGGCAGACGATATTTTAAGACAAGGTGTACAAGGAATCTCTGACTTAATTGCAATACCAGGACTTGTAAACTTAGATTTTGCTGATGTTAAAACAATCATGTTAAATCAAGGAATGGCACACATGGGAGTGGGAAGTGCAGGAGGAGAAAATAGAGCAGAAGATGCAGCAAAAGAAGCCATTCAAAGTCCATTATTAGAAACATCAATTGAAGGAGCGAAAGGTGTCATCATAAATATTACAGGAGGAGAAGACTTAGGATTACATGAAGTAAACACAGCAGCAGAATTAGTTCAACGTAGTGTTGATCCAGAAGCAAATATTATTTTTGGAACAGTAACAGATTCAAGTATGGCAGATGAAATACAAATAACAGTTATTGCAACAGGATTTGAAAAAAACACACCAATTTCAAGTATAGGAGTAGACAATATCGTATCAAAAACTTGGGAAAAGAAAATTAATTCTATACCAGCAAACACAGAAACAAATTCTTCACAAAATGACTTAGACATACCAGCATTTCTAAGAAAAAACAAAAATAAAAATATGTAAGTGTCGTATTGGGGACGTTTCCTTTTAGACATTTTTGTCGCATACGGGAC
>CATOLW010000100.1 GCA_951800935.1 uncultured Clostridium sp. | reverse complement strand
AATAGAAAAAATAAATTCAGAAATAAAACAACTAAATTTTGAGATAGAATTATTAGAAAAAAATAATCAAGAAATTGACCAAGAAATAAATTCAAAAAAAATAGAAAAAAATAAAATAAATAATTTAGAAAATATTAATTTAAAAATACAAAATTTAGAAAACAAAATAAATGATAAAAAAATAGAACTACACAAATTACAAATTGATTACAAAAATATAGAACCTAAATTAGAAAATTTATCCCAAATAGAAGAAAGTCTAATTAACAGTAATGAAAAAATTGTAAACTTGAGAAATTTAGGAAAAAGTATGAACCTAGCAAAACAGATTTTAGAAGAAGCTTATGAAGAAATGAAAAATACAGTTACCCCTAAATTTACAGAGAAATTATCGGAAACCATAGCAGAAATTACGAAAGGAAAATACACCAATGTTAGACTAAATGATGATACTCGGATTAGTAGTAGAATTAGAAAATGGAAATTACATACCAGCAAGAAATTTAAGTATGGGAACAATCGATCAACTGTATCTTTCTTTAAGATTAGCCATGGTAGAAGAATTATCAGAAGAAAAAATGCCAATTATTTTAGATGAATCTTTTGCTTATTATGATGAAGAAAGATTAGAAAATATTTTAAACTATAGTATAAATCGATTTAAAAAACATCAAATTATAATATTTACATGTACCAACAGAGAAAAAGAAATCTTAGAAAAATTAAATATAAAATTTGATTGGATAGAAATATAGCATAAAAATAGTCTAAACAGGCTATTTTTATTTATTTTTTCTATTGAACAAATAAATAAAATATAGTATAATACAAAAGCGAAAAATAAAAATAAGGAGACAGATTATGTTTGAAAAACTAGAAGCGGTAGAAAAGAGGTATGAAGAATTAACAAAGTTAATTGCAGATCCAGAAGTAATTGCAAATCAAACTGAATGGCAAAAGCTAATGAAGGAACATGCAGGAATAGAAGAAGTCGTATTAAAATTTAGAGAATATAAAAAAGTAAAAGAAGGAATGAAAGAAGCAGAAGAATTAATGCAAGACCCAGAAATGAAGGAGTTAGCAGAAACAGAGTATTACGAAAATAAGGAGAAATTACCTAAAATAGAAGAAGAATTAAAAATCTTGTTAATTCCTAAAGATCCAGATGATGACAAAAACATTATGTGTGAAATTAGAGCAGGAGCAGGAGGAGAAGAAGCAGCCCTATTTGCAGGAACCCTATTTAGAATGTATACCATGTATGCAGAAAAGAAACATTGGAAACTAGAAGTACTAAATGAAAACGAAACAGGACTAGGAGGCTACAAAGAAGTATCTTTTATGATCACAGGAAAAGGTGTTTATAGTAGGCTAAAATTCGAAAGTGGAGTTCATAGAGTACAAAGAGTACCAGATACAGAAAGTAGTGGAAGAATTCATACATCAACAGCAACTGTTGCTGTATTACCAGTAGTAGAAGATGTAGAAATTGAAGTAAATCCAGCTGACATTAAAATGGAAGTGTTTAGGGCATCAGGAGCTGGAGGGCAACATATTAATAAAACTTCATCAGCCGTAAGATTAATCCACGAACCAACAGGAATTGTAGTAGAATGTCAAACAGAAAGATCACAATTTCAAAATAAAGACAATGCTATGAAAATGCTAAGAACCAAGCTATATGAAATAGAAAAAGAAAAACAAGACAGTGAAATAGCAAATAGCAGAAGAACACAAGTTGGTTCAGGAGACAGAAGTGAAAAAATTAGAACCTATAATTATCCACAAGGAAGAATTACAGACCATAGAATTGGAATGAGTATTTACCAAATGGAAAATTTCTTAAATGGAGATATTGATGAAATGATTGATAACTTAATTGCAGCAGATAGAGCAGAAAGATTAAAAGGAGAAGAATAAGAAAAAACACCTAAAAACTTTTGAGGTGTTTTTGAATAAAATAATCTCATTCCCAATAAAATAAAATAAAAAAGAAAAGGAGAAAGCAAAATGAACGAAATCATAAAAACAACTCTTTTAGGATTATTTTTTGGGACATTTGGAACAACATTAGGTGGAATTATAGGCATATTCATAAAAAAACACTCCAATAAATTTTTAAGTTTTATTCTCGCTTTTGCATCAGGACTAATGATGGCAGTTATTTGCTTTGACTTAATACCAGAAGCTATGCAAATTAGTAGTATTACTAATATTATTATTGGAATAATCATTGGAATTATTGCTATGATAGGTTGTGATTTAGTAGTTGAAAAGAAATTTGATAGTAACATAAAATTCAAAAAACAAAGTAATAGTTTACTTAAAACAGGAATTGTAGTATCCATTGGCTTAGCAATTCATAACTTTCCAGAGGGCTTAGCCATTGGCTCAGGGTTTGAAGCTTCAACAAAATTAGGACTAAGTTTAGCCTTAGCTATTTGTTTACATGACATTCCAGAAGGAATTTCAATGGCGATACCCATGAAAAACGGAGGGATGAAAATATCGAAGGTAATTTTCTATGTCATTTTATCGGGAATTACAACAGGGATAGGAGCCTTTTTTGGTGCTATTATTGGTTCTATATCAGAACAAGTAATAGCCATTTGTTTAAGTTTTGCAGCACGGAGCTATGTTATACATCGTATCTCGGAGAACTAGTACCAGAAGCCAATAAGTTATATCATGGAAGAATGACAGCATTTCGGCAACATAATTGGATTTTTAATTGGAATTTTAGCAACAGGGATTTAAGCCAATACATCTAAAAGTATTATTTATTTGCAACTCGTTTGTACTTCATAACAGTTAAGGATTCCTTTAAATCTCCATTTAAAATAAAAAATAAAAAATGCTTGCTTTTTAAAATAAGATATAGTAAAATACAAACAGACATTTGAAAAAAAGAAAAAATAAAGAGAACATAACAACGTAAGAAAGGAAGAAAAGATGCAAAACATATTAGAAGGATTAAATGACAAACAATATGAAGCAGTAACCAATACAGAAGGACCATGTTTAGTAATTGCAGGAGCAGGAAGTGGAAAAACAAAAGTACTAACCCATAAAATAGCCTATTTAATGGGAGAAAAAAATGTAAAACCATGGGACATAATAGCTATTACGTTTACAAACAAAGCAGCAAACGAAATGAAAGAAAGAATTGCAAATTTGGTGGGAGAGGCAGCAAGAGATATCTGGATGGGAACCTTTCACTCTATCTGTGTACGAATTTTAAGAAGATTTATTGATCGCATTGGATTTGACTCTTCTTTTATCATTTTTGATACAACTGACCAAAAAACACTAATAAAAAATTGTGTTAAAGATTTAGGAATAGATGACAAATTATTTAATGATAGGAGTGTTTTATCAGAAATTAGCAATGCCAAAAACGAAATGCTAGAACCAGAACAATATACCTTAAGAGTTAATGGTGATTTTAGAAAAGAAAAAATAGCAACCATCTATGAGCTATATCAAAAAAGATTAAGAGAAAATAATGCGATTGACTTTGATGATATCATAAACTATACCATAAAAATTATGATGGAAAACCCAGACATATTAGAATATTATGCAAACAAATTTCAATATGTATTAGTAGATGAATACCAAGACACGAACAAAGCACAATTTACACTAATCACTTTATTTGCTTCTAAAAATGGTAACATAACAGTAGTTGGAGACAATGATCAAGGTATCTATAGTTTTCGAGGAGCAGATATCTCAAACATTTTGAATTTTGAAAGAGATTTTCCAGGAACAAAAATTATCAAATTAGAACAAAACTACCGTTGTACAGGAAATATTTTAAAAGCAGCCAATAGTGTCATTCAAAATAATGAAGTAAAATACAAAAAGGAATTATGGACACAAAATGATGAAGGAAACTTACCACATGTTTATCAAGCCAACAACGAATATGACGAAGGTGCTTACATAGTAGAACAAATAGAACATCTAAAAAGAGAAGAATACTATAAATATTCCGACTTTACAATTCTTTATAGAATGAATACCCAATCCAGAGCAATCGAAGATATTTTTAGAAGAGAAAATATCCCATACAAAATTATAGGTGGTTTAAAATTCTATGAAAGAAAAGAAATAAAAGATATTATTGCTTATTTAAGACTAATTCAAAATCACAATGATAACTTAAGCCTAAAAAGAATTATTAACGAACCTAAAAGAGGAATTGGAAAAACCAGTTTGGATAAGATAGAACAAATTGCTAATACCAATGGAACATCGATGTATGAAGTAATTAAGAAAGCAGATGAATATGGATTAAATAGAGTGTTTTTAAATTCAAGAGAATTTATTAATTTAATAGAAGAAATAGCAGCTAAAAAAGATGACATAATACTATCAGAATTAATTCAATTAACCTTAAAGAAATCAGGCTATATGAAAGCTTTGGAATCCGAAAATACAGTAGAAGCAGAAAATAGAATTGCAAACTTAGAAGAATTTTTAACGGTTGCCATAGAATTCGAAGAAGAGTTTGCAGAGAATCATTTAAGTGAATTTTTAGAAGGAATCACATTGTCTAGTGACTTAGACAATATGGAACAAGAAGAAGAGTCAGTGACCTTAATGACACTTCATAGTGCAAAAGGACTAGAATTTCCAGTAGTATTTTTAGTAGGAATGGAAGAAGGGATTTTTCCAGGACATCAATCCATGATGGAACCAAAAGAATTAGAAGAAGAAAGACGTTTATGCTATGTGGGAATTACAAGAGCCAAAGAAAATTTATTCTTAACTTGTAGCAAACAAAGAACAGTATTTGGCTCAACTAGTTATAATCCAATATCAAGATTTTTACAAGAAATACCAGAAAAATTATTAGAAGGCTATGAAGAATGTTTTGGACAAACATCTAACAAAGAAGAAATGTTTCAAAATTCTTCTTACACATGGAGTTATGGAAGTAAAAATAATAGTAACATAAAGACCTATAAAGTGAATGAAAAAGAACCAGTAATGGTAGCAAAAAGCTCTAATAACTTTGCTTTTCGAACAGCAGAGAGTTTCCTAAATAACCTAGGAAAAAAATCTACTAGTAAAAATGAGGTTGACCTATCACAATTCGAAGCAGGAGTTCGAGTGTTCCATAAGAAATTTGGAGAAGGAACAATTCATGTAGTGGAACCAGAAGGAGAAGATTTGAAAGTAGACATAAACTTTGACAAAGCAGGTCATAAAAGGTTAATGGCAAGATATGCTAATTTAGAGATAATTGAATAACAACAAAAAGCATTCTAA
>CATOLW010000099.1 GCA_951800935.1 uncultured Clostridium sp. | reverse complement strand
CCAGAATGAGCCATTGCTAATGTTAAGTCTGTTGTTTCTTGTTCTGTCATGCCATTTAAAAAAATCGCCATAACTAATGCTGCTGCTTGATAATCTTTTATGGTTCCGTTTGTATATTGCTTAATAAAATATTCGATTTCTTCCTTTGTTAATTCTTTTTTATCTCTTTTTTTTTCAATGATATCAATGATTCTCATTTTAGTTCTCCTATACAAAATTTTTAGTAAAGCTTCTTCTATGAATTGGACATAGCCCATATTCTTTAATGGCTTCTATATGTTTTGCTGTTCCATATCCTTTATGAGTGATAAAACCATATTGTGGATAAATTTCATCCCATTGTCTCATAATTCTATCTCTTGTTACTTTTGCTAAAATAGATGCTGCTGCTATGTTATAACATTTAGCATCTCCTTTAATAATAGAGTCATAGGGAACTCCTTTGGTATCAATATGAGTTAAGGCATCTACTAAAATTAAATCTGGCTTTATGTCTAATTCTTCTACTACTTTAGTAACACCTTGTTTGGTTGCATTTAAAATGTTAATCTCATCAATTACATCTTGTCCAATGATTACTACTGAATAGCTAATGGCTTCTTCTATAATGGAATCATACAATTTTTCTCTTCTTTTTTCTGTAACTTTTTTCGAATCATTTACCCATTCTAACATAGAGTCTTGTGGCATAATAACACCTGCTACTACAACAGGACCTGCCAAAGGTCCTCTTCCTGCTTCATCAATTCCACAAATATTTTGAAAGCCTTTTTGGTATAACTCCTTTTCCATTTCTTTTAGTTGAATTAATCTTTTTTGTTCTTTTTCCTTCATTTTTACTCCTATTTCTCAATTTGATCAATCTCTGTTAAAGAATATTTGCCATCATATCCTTCTGTATTATAAACCTCCACAGTTGCTGTTTCTTCATCAAATTTGATTAAATATCTTTCGTTATCTCCCATTTGTATTTTGCTTAGCCCCCATTTTTCTTGGGTTTCTGGTGTTAGCCAGTAACAAGTAGTCGTATCTTCAATTCCAAATTCTGTTGGGATAGTTTCTGCTTTACTTAATTTTGCACCATTTTCATCACCACTTCCATATACGGCCTCTCTTACTTGTATCTTTTTTTCATCATCTGGCTTAATTCCCATTTTAAAGGTAGCTTCTTCTACATATTCTCTTGCTTTTGCTTGAATTAATAACATGTTAGTTTTTAGTTCTTCTAATTTTGCTTTTTGTATGGTTTCTTTTCCACTTGTAAAACCAACCCCTGCCAAAATTAATAATACAACAATTGTGATCATTAAAGCTAGTAATGTAATTCCTTTTTGCGTTTTTTCCATCTTAATCATTCCTTACTTTTTATTTTTCTACATTATATATTTTTATCTTTATATTTTCAATACAAAGGCATGTTTTTTTCACACAAATTTCACAAACCTATTGTATTATATCTGCATAATAGGTTATTATAGTAATAAATATTTATTTTAGGAGGGTTAAAAAAATGGAAGAAAATAATAAAAATTTTAAAACAATTCAAAATCCAAAAAACGAAATAAAAGTAAAAAATACTATTAGCTTTGGAAGAAGCGTTTTATTACCGTTTTTTAGTGGAGTCGTTGGTTGTACTGTTGTATTAGGTACTTGCTTTGGTATTCCATCGATTCGTTCTAAAATATTAGATAGTACTACATATGTACCAAACACAACTTCTAATTCACAAACTTCTCGGCTATGTGAGTCAAACTTCACTTTCTAATTATTCTGATACAGCTGTGTATGCTGCTAATAAAATTTTACCATCCATTGTAGGAATTAATGTAGAATATAATGTAAATTCTATTATGTCCATGTTTGGTAGACAGTCCCAAACAAGTACAGCTAAAGCGAGCGGTTCTGGTATTATTATGAGTGAGGATGGTTATATTTTAACCAACAATCATATTGTAGATACCTCTTCTTCTGAATCTTATTATGAAGTATCAGAAGCAACCAAAATAACGGTTACTTTATTTAATGATGAAACTGAGTATGAAGCCAAAATTATAGGAACAGATGAACAAACAGATTTAGCTGTAATCAAAATTGAAAAAACAGGACTTTCCAAAGCAGAATTTGCCGATTCAGACAATATAAAAGTTGGTGAATTTGCTATGGCGGTTGGTAATCCATTAGGTATGCAAAGTAGTATTACTTGTGGTGTTATTAGTGCTGTTAATAGAGAAGTTACTGATTCTGATGGAAAAAAATTCACGTTAATTCAAACCGATGCTGCTATTAACTCTGGAAACAGTGGTGGCGCTTTGGTAAATAGTGAAGGAAACGTAATTGGAATTAACACACTAAAACTTTCAGGTACTGGTATTGAAGGTATGGGATTTGCCATTCCAATTAACTCTACTACTGATATTTCTTCTCAATTGATTCAATACAGTAAAGTAAAAAGACCTTATATTGGTATCTCTGGTATGGATTTGACGGAAAATATTGCAAAAGCCAATAAATTAGTAGTTGGTGTCTATGTAAAATCAGTAGATGATTTTTCTGCCGCTGAAAAAGCTGGTATTAAAATTGGAGATGTTATTATTGAAGTAGATGGTAAAAAAATTACCAAAATGGATGAGCTAAATGAAATCAAAAATTCTCATAAAATTGGAGATGAATTAAAAATCAAAGTAAATCGTGATGGTCAAGAAAAAGATTTGACAATTACTTTAGGAGAACAACCGTAATTCTATTAAAAAAACGGAAAGACCCTGGTCGCATTACACTGTGACCAGGGTGTTTTTTTAAAAAAGTGCTAGCTGTACATGACGGGTCGGCAAATGTGCTGAAATCACTGGCTTTCCTCCATTTTCCCAGAGACACCACCCTGCATAACAGATTTCCTGCTTAATCCTAAACTCCATGTTATCTAAGGATGATATTTCCTCAATTTCGGCTGTTTCTGATAGCTGCTTAATCATTATTCTAATGGTTTTTTCTGCCTTTCTTCTTTGTCTTTCAGTTTCCTTGGAGTCTTTTTTAGGAGGCAACGGATCCCTGCTTGTCAATGCCATTGCCGCATCAAGATATGGCTTAATTTGTGCCTTTTCTTCCTCACTAGCAAAATCATATGCCCTCTTGTAAAATACAGCTGTTGTTAACATGATCTTTCCCTTGTCTGTTACTATTCTTCACAGACTTTCCTTTCAATTATTTGTATCACTTCTGCAATACATTACTTATATTATATCACATTTACATAACTTTTACAACTTTTCCTTTTATTACAACAAAATTTTTAATTCTTCACTTTCAGTTCACACAATGGACAAATTTGATTGTTAGAATATAAATACAGTCAGTAAGAGATTCCTGACTTAAAATAAAAAACATCCCCTTTTATTTTCAAAAAAGAGAAGCCTTTAACCGCTTCTCTTTTTACCATTTTAAATTACAATTAAATCCATTTCACTTGTAAAAGTTTCATTACCATAAGCATAAATAATGTATAAAGTATTTTGTGTTAAATAAAATTCTTTTGAATGCTCTATTTTATATAAATCATTTTCAACATCTCGATTATAAATATTATATCCTAAATTTTTTAAATCTTCTACTTTCTTTTGTGCAATTCTAATTTCATTTTTTACTTTTTCTTGTATTTCATATTTATTTAGATTTTCTATTTTTAATACTTCTTGCAAACTAATTTCTTTATTATTCCTTAAATCATAATTAAAAGTCTCAATAATAACTCTTTGTGCACTAGATCCTTCTTTTAAATTAGAGCGAATCATTAAAGATAAAATACCATCTTGTATGTTTGCTACATATTCTACGGTATAAATTGTATTTCTATTTTGACTTCCTAAAATACTATTAGTTTTTTCTTCAAATTGTTCAATTTCCTTATTATACTCGTCTATTTTTGGATTGTCTATATTGATATAAGGGATGTGTACTTCTATATCAAAACTATTTAATTTGCTTTCTTTTCTTTCTGTTTTTGTATAGACAAGTGGTTTGTCAGCTTCTTTCTTTTTATTTTCTTGTCCTTCCCCATTTTGAATGTCATTGGTAAAAACTTGTTCAAATTCTGCTTTTAATAATTCAGTTTGTTCTTCTGTCTTTTTTCCTAATTGGTTTTCTGATTCAAATCCTAGCATTCTTCCAATATCGATTCTGGCATAAAATTGGACATAAAAAGCGACAATAATGGATATGACACATACTAGTATAATCGTTATATAAATTGCTAATTGTTTTTTATTAAATACTTTTTCTTCTGGTAATACTACTTTCATTTTTACTCCTCTTTTGCTTTCTTCTTTTTTTATTATAACATTTTCGTTCGTTTTAATCAATGATTTTTTATCTATATTTTTGAAAAGTAAAATTATTGTTTCAATAATTAAAAGCCCCCTCTTTAAGGGGGCTCCCTACTTCTTTAATAACAAGAATTTATGCTCGTACTCTTTCCTCATTTTTTCCTCTAAGTCCCGTACTCTTTCTTGCTCTTTCTTCTCCTGGTAATATTCATATTCCCAGTAATCTTTTAGTGCCCATGCTTCTTCTTTCGACGGTTCTTTTCCCGACCTAATATCTCTGGCACGACCATCTACTGGATCTACCACGAAAATTTTGCCGCCTACCTCATATGCTTATACATTTTTTCTTGTTACTACTAACATGTCTTTTCCTCCTCCTGCTTTTTACGCTTACTTAAACGTATTTGAAAATATGTTGCCATGTTTCTTAAGTCTTATTAAGATCATATAAATCATAAAAAATCCATCAAATGAGTAAAACTTTCTATGAAATACTATGATAATGTACAGTTAAATATTCTATAAATAGAAAAAGTAAAAACGTATTATAATCCAAACAATAAATTGTAATTTGTGGGGCAGTTTTATTTATAAAATCTTCATAACATTTTCAAATTTTTCTTTATAAATAATTTTACTTTCATCAGATAATTTTCTATAACTTCTCTCTAATTTACTTTTTACAAAATTTTTTCCTTCTTCAATATTCATATTTCTTTCTCTATATGCTAAATATAGAATTTTCATATAAACATGAAGGAATAATTTTTTATAACAATGGACTCAGTATAAACGTCATAATTTTATTCATAATTTCACCAATAATTTTATATATTTATGTTATTCATTTCTTTAAAATACAGTTATAAATATATAAAAAAAAATAAAATGTGAGGAAATTAATTATGAAAAATTGGGGTTTAACAGCCATGTACATTGTCGTAATGTTACTAGGCTTCTTT
>CATOLW010000098.1 GCA_951800935.1 uncultured Clostridium sp. | reverse complement strand
TACATTAATGTTTGGCAATTCTACTTCACAGGATACTTCAATATTGTTTCCTGCATCGATTGTGATATTGTCTAAATTGTTGACTTGCATAATTTTTATGTCTTTCCAATTCATGTATAAGTCTTTTTTCCATGAATTGTATCCTGCTACATTATCAATATCCATATAATATTTTTTGGTTACATTACAAAGTGGTATGTATAACTGTTCTTTATAATCAACTAACATTCTTGCTGTACTATATTTTCCTCCTGTTGTAATAATAGAATTTTTCATTAATTCAATCCATTTCTTCGATAAACCATTTTTGTCTTTTTCATAATAAGTTGGTATAATTTTTTCTTCTAACGTTCTATACATACTTTGGCTATCTGCCATGTCTTGTGCCTCATAAGAATCATATTCAGCATTAGTTCCAATTGTCCATCCATTGGTTTGTGTATAGCCTTCTGCCCACCATCCGTCTAATACACTAAAATTGATAACACCATTGACAGATGCTTTTTGTCCACTTGTTCCAGATGCCTCCATTGGTCTTCTTGGATTGTTTAGCCATACGTCAACACCACTTACTAAATATCTTGACATAGATATGTTGTAGTTTTCTAAAATAAAGATTTTTCCTTTAAATTGTGGCATCATTGATACTTCATGAATATATTTGATTAAGTCTTGTCCTTCTTTATCTGCTGGGTGTGCTTTTCCAGCAAAAATAATTTGTACTGGTCTATCTGCATTATTTAATATTTGTGTAATTCTTTCTAGATCTTTAAAGATTAAGGTTGCTCTTTTATAGGTTGCAAATCTTCTAGCAAATCCTATGGTTAGGTTTTCAGGATTTAATTTAGAAGTAATTTCATTAATTTCTTCATAACTATAGCCTGACCTTCTTAATCTTTCATGTGTACTGTCTTTTACTAGTTTGATTAATTTCACTTTTTGGTCTACATGCACACTCCATAGTTTGTCATCTGGAATGTTTTTGATTTTTTCCCAGATGTGGTCTTGATGAATATTGTCTTGCCAATAAGGAATTAAGTATTTGTTATATAGTTCTTTCATTTTTGGCGCTAGCCATGAACAAGTGTGAATTCCGTTTGTTACATATTCAATTGGAGATTCATTGGCTGCTATGTTTGGCCATACTTCTCCAAATAATTCTCTTGATACTGCTCCATGTAATTTACTTACACCATTTTTCTTTCCTGCAATTTTTAACGCTAGGATTCCCATGTTAAATCCTTCATCTAAATCAATTCCTGGTTTCATTCCTAGTTTTAAAAATTCTTCTCTCGATAGTCCTAAACGTGGCCAGAAATCTTTAAAATATCTTTCTACTAATGGAATAGGGAAAATATCATTTCCTGCTGGTACTGGTGTATGTGTAGTAAATACTGTTTTTGAACTCGCTATATCTTTTGCTACTTCAAAAGATACTTGTTTTTCTTTGATGATATTTTTGATAATTTCTAAGTTTAAAAATGCTGAATGCCCTTCGTTCATATGGTATATAGTTGGGTTTAGTTTTAAATATTTGGTCAACAAGTCTACCCCTGCTTGTCCTAATACGATTTCTTGACGAATTCTCATTTCTTGGTCTCCACCATATAATCGTAAGGTTACATCTCTATCTTCTTCATTGTTTTTTTCAATATCAGAGTCTAACAAATATAGTTTTACTCTTCCTACATTAATTTCCCATACTTTTAAGTATAATCTTCTTTTTGGAAATTTAACAAAGATAACTAGATCTTCTCCTTTTTCGTCTTTTACTGGATTAATTGGCATATCATATAAATCAATGTTGTTATATTCTGTTTCTTGTTGTCCATACCCATTGATTTTTTGATGGAAGTATCCATTTTTGTATAATAATCCTACTGCTACTAATGGGATTCCTAAATCGCTTGCTGATTTTAAATGATCTCCAGATAAAATTCCGAAGTCCTCCTGAATAGATTGGTATGGTTTGGTCTAATCCATATTCTGCTGAGAAATAAGCAATTAAATCATTTTTGTTAGATGAATATTTACTTGAAAACCATGTATTTTTACTATTCATATAGCCTTCAAAGTTTTCTACAATTTTATCGTATTCTTTTAAAAATGCAGTTTCTTTGGCTACTTTTTCTAGTCTTTCCTGGTCTACATGTTTTAAGAATTTAACTGGGTTTTTGCTCGATTGCTCCCATAAATCTTTGTCTATTTTTTGGAATAGTCTTAGAAATTCTGTGTTCCATGACCACCATAAATTGTTTGCTATTTCTGATAATTTTTCAATTCTTTTTGGTAATTGTGGGTTTACCGTTATTCTGTTAAATATGTACATTTATTTGTTCCTCCTTTGTATTTTGCTTTGCTTTTTCTTTTCGTTTTTTACATATCTATTATCTATTAAATTTTGAATTTTGTCAAATGAATTTTATATTTCTAAAATATATGGACTTTCATCCGTTCCTGCTCCTCCTGTTATTTTAAGAGTAGTTTTTAAAGTCATTACTGGATAAAGTCCTCCGTTACCTGGCCAAACCTCTTTTACTCCATTTGAACGTAAGGCAAAACCTCCAACACTACTTATAATACCACTTGAAACTGGTCTAGCCAAACTAAAAATAGTTGAAGTCGAATCAGAGGATATAAAGCGTGAAGCCATTATGACTATGCCATTACTACAAAGTTTCTTTGTAAGTTCTAATTTTTTTATTTGTTCCCAATCTTTTTCATAGTTTGTATCCGAGTTCTTTAACTTTCCACTATAGGTTGACATATACGAATATGATGTATTAAACATTGAGGTTGCTTCTGTAGTTGGAGAATTAGGTACACTTCCTACACATCTTGCACTAGTGGCATATGTTGTATTCAAATATGCTTTTGCTTTTGTATCTAATGTAGTTATTGCCACATTATATGCTGACATTGCTTTGCTCAAATCTGTTGCAGAATTTGAAATTTCTCCATTTGTTGTTCCTACCACTACTACTTCTTCTACCCTTTCTGCTGTTATAATTTGTATCCCATAACTTGAAGTTGCATCATATAATACAATACATTTTCTTGTTGTCCCATTAGCATCTATATAATTTACATATTCTCCTGCTGTTAATTCTCCTACTTCTGTTTTTGTTGGTGTAGTTGTATCTCCTCCACCATTATTATCACCATCTCCTGTTGAAGTTTTACCAAGATAATCATCTAGTTTACCTTTAATTGGGTCCTCTAATTTATTATAATAAATATCACCAGTTACTCTATCCACTCTATCAACCGTATCAATCTTTACAATCTCTGCAATCACATCATCCAAAGTAGGATTTCTCTTTTTTTGCTCTACAATAAGAATTGCCTCTTCTATTTGTTCCTCTAAAGCTACTCTTTCCGCCTGTTCTTTTGCCAAATTAGCTTCTTTGATAACACCATTGTCACTTGTTAAGGTTCCAATTGTGATTCCTGCTAATATCAGCAATACCACAATTGTCCTAATATTCCGTTATGACTATTTTTTTAATTTAGCCAACATTTTGTAATTTATTTTCTTCTTTTCTCATATTTAAAATATTGAATTTATAATATATAGTTATTCCTTTACTTTCTGATATTTCTATCTTATCTACTAAAGACACAAGCATTGTTCTTGTTATTTCTTCCATATTTACAAAATCTCTCACAAGTTTATTGATGTCTATTGAACTATCTTCTTTTTCTTCTAATTCTTGTAACTGTTTTATTCTTTCTTCTGCTTGTTTTCTGCTTTCTATTTGCTTTGTATAAAGCCTTGTAAAGTCTGTATCTTCAAATAGTCCATTATATTTATCTTCATATAGCTTGTCTATTCGCTTGTTTATATCTTTAACTTTCTTTTCTAAAATAAGAATTTCATTTTTTACATTAAACCTATCTTTGATTATCTTGTCTTTTGATGTATTTGCTATTTTAGTGTATTTTTCTTCATTTAAGAACTCCATACATCTATTTTTTATTTGCTCAATTACAAAGTCTGTTACTTTTTCTAAATTGTTGCTATGTGGTGTGCATAATCCTAAATGTGTATTGGTTGCATAAGTATTGCACCTTAAATAAAATGTCGTTTTGTTTGGGTGTTTTTGTGGTACTAAACTTAATTTCTTTCCACATTCTTTACAACATACTAATCCTTTTAGTAACCAATCATAAGATTTTGTTCTTACTCCTGTTCTGCTTTTTATCATATCTTGTACTATGTTAAAGGTTTCTTCATCAATTATTGGTGTGTGCATATTTTTTACGATTATTCTATCTTCTTTTGGCATTATCATTGTTTTCTTGCTTTTATAGTTTATCTTTTTTGTATTTCCATTTGATACCCAACCTAAATAAGTTACATTTTGTAATATTCTTTTTACTGTGTTTCTGTTCCAACCTCGTTTTATTCCATCTTTTCTTGTATGTGCATTTCCTACAATTTCTGATGGCACTAATGTTCTTTCATCTGTTAGTATTTTTCCTATTTCTGTTGGTGTCATTCCATTTCGTGCTAACATGAATATTCTTCTTACGATTGGAGCAATGTCTTGGTCTATTACATAATGGTTATAGTCTAATGGATCTTTTTTATAGCCGATAAGTCGGATATGTTGTCATTACTTTTCCTTCTTTTGCTCTTGTTTTCTTTCCATTTCTTACTTTTCTTGATGTGTCTCGTACAAACCATTCATTGAAAAATGCTTTGAATTGTACCATTTCTTCTGATGTTTCAATATGCCCTGTGTCTATATCATCTGTTACTGCTATAAATCTTACACCTTTTTCAATAAAAAATTCTTCTAAATAGTACGATATTTTACTTGATAATCTTCCAAACCTAGATAAGTCTTTTACTATTATTAAATTGATTTTCTTATTTTCAATGTCCTTTATCATTCTATTAAAGTCTGGTCTGTCGAATGTTGCTCCCGAAACTCCGTCATCTGTATAGTCATCATATACTTGTATATTGTTATCTTTACAAAAGTTTCTTAAAAATAGTTTTTGTGTGCTGATACTTCCACTTTCTTGCTCATCTTCTTTTGTTTCTATTACTTCGCCATTACCAACTTCAATATTTTCATTGGATAATCTTTCATATAATCCTGCAATATATTTTTCAGGATTTGCTATTGTTATCATTTAAACCTCTCTTTCTAATAACAATAGGTTTCCTCCTATCCAATTTACAACTGAATTATACAATTTATACAAAAATATTTCAACTCATATTTACAAATTTAGGCTAGTTTATATATGCAAAACATATACAAACTAGCCTTTTTACTATTTATTAAT
>CATOLW010000097.1 GCA_951800935.1 uncultured Clostridium sp. | reverse complement strand
ATATAGTAAACTACGAAAAATACTATTATAGCAAAAAACATTATCACAAGAAAAAGTATATTATTTGTTTTTTTTACTTTTTTATAATCTTTATCCCATTCTTCTTCGTTCATATAGCATCTCCTTTAATTTTTTATAAATGATTTTACCTACCTTCTTGCAAACTTGTAAGAACAGCAAATCCCAATCCATAAAATGATATAATTCCTATACTTGCTGATATTATTAACGCTACTAAAAGTTTTATAGCAATTTTTATATTTGTACTATTTTTTGCTTTTTTTAGTATAAAAACTAATTGTATTAAAAAAACAATTAAAAAGATAATTAATGGATATAATATTAACTGCATTTTTTATTTCCTCCATCATTACATAATTTAAGTATCCGAACTGTCAAATATCGTTACAATTGCAGTATTCTTCTTATTAATTGTATTTCTATCTAATACAATGGAATTAATATTGTATTTTGCAGTTTCCAAATCATTTATAGAATTTATATTACCGCCTTTACTGTAAAATTTAGTATTTGAATTAAATTCTATAAGGGTCTCAAAAGTTTCACTTGTTAAATCATTTCCAATTAAATCACCATACTTTATTTTTACAAGAGCTGTATCACCATTTACAATATTTATATCTTTTATTTCTATTGAATTTGCAAACATAATTCTTTTATCTTCTGTTAAAGTGAAATTGTATAGTAATTCTTGATTTAATTCCTCTCCTGAAATATTTCTGTATATAATAATTTTTCCTTCATTATGAAGTAAATAATCACCAACTTTTAAATCTACTACATTCATATCTTTTGTAGTTCTTCCATTTAAGTAAGAAAAAGCATTTTTGACAATATAATATTGTTCTGTATTATCATGAGAAAAATAAATGTAATTTTCGTCTATATTATATATTGGTCCTGTAAAGTAAAATTCACCATTTAATAGGTCTTGTGTAGCATCTTGTGGTTGTTTATTTATATCATCTTTGGAAACATCTTCTTGAAAGGTATAATTGCTTTCTTCATTAAAGTCCGGAGCTTTTTCAGAGAATCCTTCTATAAAAATCATTGACCATATAATGAAAATCATTACAAAAAATATAATACCAATAATCGATATACATTTTATTTTTTTAAATTTGCCAATTATTAATAATATGCTTCCTAAAACGAATAATAAAATGCTTAATATTTCAATAAAGTTTGAATACATAAAAAATCACCTTTTCAATATTTAGTCAAGACAATTATACCATACATTTAAAAAGTTTCCCAGTTTATTTTAGACTTTTTCATAGGATTCTTTTCAGCTTCGTTTTCTTTTTCGTACTATAAAAGACTAACATTAGCATTGGTAACATAAAATACATAAAAGCCTAAAATTAATATAAAAAATAAATGGGGAATAGTGAAATTAGTCCCCATTTATTACCCAAAAACATAACTTAAAATAATCCTAAATAATTTTTTCTAATTTATTTTAATTTATAATAAATTTTTGTTTTAGCTCTCAAAACTATTGAAACATCAAGAAAAATCGTGTATAATTAGTAAGTATAAATGATTAAGAAAACGAAGGCGAGATACAGAGCCACATCTCTTGTAATGCGGGGGTCCCCAGTTCGAATCTGGGAAGTGGCTCCATTAAAAAAGGTCGATAGTTTTGAGATAGCTCTTAATTGTTGGCTTTTACTATTTTAAAAGAGAGGTAAATCTATGGAAAAAGTTGCCATAATAACGGGAGCATCCAAAGGAATTGGAAGAGAAATTGCTAAGCAATTAGCTAAATTGCCAATAAAAGTAATTGCCAACTACAATCAATCAGAAAAAGAAGCCAACGAATTAAAAAATGAGTTAGAAAAACAGAACATAAAAATAGATATTGTAAAAGCTAACTTAAGTAAAAGGGAAGAAGCCCAAAAATTAGTACAACATGCTTTAGAAAAATATAAAAAAATAGATATTTTAGTTAACAATGCAGGAATTAGTGAATATAAAATGTTTACAGACGAAACAGATGAAGATTGGAATCGCATAATTAATACTAATTTGTATTCAGCTTTTGCCATGTGCCAAGAAGTAATACCTAATATGGTACATAATAAAAATGGTTGTATTATCAATGTATCATCCATATGGGGAATTACAGGAGCTTCCTTTGAAGTATTATATTCTATTTCTAAAGCAGGTATGGATGGAATGACAAAAGCTTTAGCAAAAGAGCTAGGACCATCTAATATTCGTGTAAACAGTATTGCGCCAGGCGTAATTGATACTAGCATGAATGCAAATTTGACCAAAGAAGAAATAGAACAATTGCAAGAAGAAATTCCATTAGGAAGAATTGGAAAAGTAGAAGATATTGCCAAATGCGTAAAATGGTTAGTAAATGATACTTATACCACAGGACAAATTATATCTGTTAATGGTGGATGGGTAATATAAAAAATAAAAGACGACTCGTTAACGAGTCGCTTTTTTAGTTATTCTCATTTTTTGCTAATTTTCTTTTATAATTTCCAGAAATAATTTTTGGAAGATAAGTGATAATTTTATAAACTGCTAGGCGTACTTTTTTACTCCATAAATAAGATCTTCTTAATTTTCTAACAGAACCTAATGCTACTGGTTCATCTTCTAAAACTAATAATTCATTTTGTACTTTTTCTAATGGAAAAATGTAGTTTTGTCCATCATTATTATCCCAACAATCTTCTCCGTTATTAAAACAGAAATTGAAAGTTTCTCCTTCTCCTAAATCGATTTCTGCTTGAAAGCCCAAATCTGTTTTTTCCATTTCTATATCATTTACATTATCCCAATTTAATCCAAAACCATAATGAATAGAAACTTTTTCAGAACCTTCTTGAAAAAGTTTTCCACTGTAAGAAATTTTTACTTTACTATTTTCAACCAATTTGTCAGTATTGAAAAATATATTTTTGGTTAATTCCATGTTATTTCTCTCCTTATTTATCTTTTGCTTTTTACATTATAATATTATTTTTTACAATGTTCAAGTATTTTTGCGAAAAATTTTAAAAAAAGTCAAAAAAATTGTCAAAAAGGAATAATAACCTAGAAAAAACATAAGATTACATAGAGAATTTATAATTACCTAGTTGTCAAAAAAAAGAGTTTGTGGTAAGATTTAATAAGAATAATAAAAAGGGGATATTACTATGAAAGAATTAGTAAAAGAAAAAGCGGAGGAAAAAAAAGTGAAAAAGCAAAAAGAAATAGTCAACCAAGAAAAGGAAGTAGAAATAAAAGAAAATAAAAAAGATAAAAAATTTGAACAAGCGAAAGGGAAAAGCAAAAAACTAGAAAAAGCAGTGGAGGATATGAGTGAAGAAAAAGCAAAAAAGAAAATATGGATGATCCCTGCTATAATAACAACAGTTATAGTAATTATTGGAATTTTTTGTTCTACTATTTTTGCCTTCGTAAATATTAATAACGAAAAAATAATAAGTGGAGTTTCTATCTCAGGAATAGATGTTTCAGGATTAACCAAAGAAGAAGCAAAAGCCAAAATAAATGAAGTTTATCAAGAAAAGAAAGAAAAAGAAATTGAAATAAAATATGAAGATTATGAAACAACCCTAAATCCAAGTTTAATGGAAGTAGAATTTGAAACGGAAAAAGCAGTAGAAGAAGCTTATTTAATTGGAAAAGGAGAAAATATTTTTAGTAACAATTATGACATATTATTTACTTTAATTGGAAAGAAAAATATCGATGTTAATATGTTATTAAATGAAGAAGTAGCAAAACAAGCAATAGTAGATGCTGGTGTAAATTTGCCAGGTATTTTAATGGAATCTAGCTATGCAGTAGAAGAAGCGGAATTAATTATAACCAAAGGTAAGGCTGGAATTGTAATTAATACAGAAGAATTATTAAAAGAAGTAAAAGATAATTTAAAAGATATCAATAGCAAAGAAAATAACATAGAAATACCAGTTGAAGAAAAAGAACCAGAACCCATTGATATAGATAAAATTCACGAAGAAATTTATACAGAAGCAAAAGATGCTTACTATACCAAAGAACCATTTACCATTTATCCAGAAGTAGAAGGAGTTGACTTTGATGTAGAGGCGGCAAGAGAATTATTAAAAGAAGAAAAAGAAGAATATGTTATAAAACTTACCATAACCAAACCTAAAATAACAATAGATAAAATTGGTTCAGAGGCATTCCCAAATCAACTAGCAACTTTTACAACTAGATATGATGTAAGTGATGTGGACAGAACTACCAATTTACAAATAGCTTGTCAAAAAATAAATGGAAAAGTAGTACTTTCAGGGGAAACTTTTTCATATAACAAAGCATTAGGACCTAGAACAGCAGCAGCTGGTTATCGAAATGGAAAAATTTATGCAGGAGGAGAAGTTGTAGATGGAATAGGGGGAGGAATTTGTCAAATATCTTCTACTTTATACAATACGGTTTTAATGTCTAACCTAGAAATAGTAGAAAGAAGAAATCATCAATTTGTAACTTCTTACTTACCAGCAGGAAGAGATGCAACTGTGGTATATGGAATAACTGATTTTAAATTTAAAAATACAAGAAAATATCCTGTTAGAATTGTAGCATCTGCAAGAAATGGAATTGCAACTATATCTATGTATGGAATAAAAGAAGAAAACGAATATACTTTTAGTTTTAGTACAAAAACAGTAGCTTCTATTCCATTTACAACAAAATATGAAGAAGATGGATCACTACCAACAGGAACAGAGAAAATAAAACAAAAGGGTGCAAATGGCTTAAAAACAGAAACTTATATTACTAAGATGTTAAATGGAAAAGCAATATCAACAACCTTACTTTCAAGAGATACTTATGATGCCATGACAAGAATTATCATAAAAGGAACTGGAGCTGTTGTTAATCCAACGCCAGAACCAGAACCAAGTACAGAGACACCAAAAATAGATCCACCATCAGAGCCAGTAACACCAGAAGAACCAAGCACACCACAACCAGACATACCGCAAACACCAACAGAAGAGACCAATTAATAAAAAGGAAAAGCTTTCACAAGTGAGAGCTTTTCTCTTTTATTTGAAGCAAAATTCTTGACAAGAAAGCAAAAAGGTACTATAATTAAAAAAGTCTAAAGTCGATAAATGGCTCATTAGCTCAGTTGGTAGAGCAACAGACTCTTAATCTGGAGGTCCTCGGTTCGAACCCGAGATGAGTCACCAAAAAAGCACTTCATCTTGAAGTGCTTTTTATATATTTTAATCAATATTCATTTTCTTAAGTTTTATATATTTTTTATAAAAAATAATTGAAAAAGTACAAAGAGCAATTAATAAAATAATAAAATTTTTAATTCCCGCATTTGGTAAAGAGGCATAGCTTACTGTATTATCTTTTT
>CATOLW010000096.1 GCA_951800935.1 uncultured Clostridium sp. | reverse complement strand
GTATGGTATCCTTCACACTATCAGGACCAATTGAAAAATTTAACGGTTCTTTTAAGGTTGAAAAAAATACAACATGGAATGAGTTTTTTGGTAAAAATTTTCCAAATGATTTATATGGATGCTGTTACTAGGTATGAAACTATCCTATCACGGAGACTATCATCTAAATGCTGAAAATGGGTTTATGGCTACTATCGGAGATGTTTTTTAATAAATTTATCGCATGTATTATACATGCGATTTTTATGTATTTAGAATACAAACAGAAAATATAATTTTCTACTCTATGAAATATAATTAGCATTTACATATTGCTTTTCATATCTTGTTAAATCTGGTAATTCCACGTCTTCCTCTGTCACAACATCAAATTTATATTGATACTCTTGTACAATATCTCTTTCTTCTTTTACAATATCTGTTCCTTCAATAAAATTTCTAACTGAATTTCTATTAATTGTTTTTAGGGTTAATCCTGTTTCTTTATCCACCCAGGTTTCCCACATTTTATCATTTTCAAATCGATTTCTTATTACATAATATTCTCTACCAATTTGATGGGTATCTACATGAATTGACATGGTAAATGCAGTTCCTAATTTCGCTATGATACCTCTTATTACACTATTATTGGGATAAGAAATACCTTTTAAATTTTCTTCTCGATTCATGATTTCTACAAATTCTCCTGTCTCAATATTTACTTTGTTTTCTGCTGGCAAAATTGTTATTGCTTCTTTAGCATCTTTACTAGCATATTTGATATAATTAATTTCCTTTTTCTCATCAGAATAAATTTCCCAAACTTCTTTACTTTTTCCATCCTTATAATATATTTTTCCTACGGATACCTCATTATCCGATAAAATTTGTCTAGTTTCTTTATAAAAGTTATTGCTCTGCATTGATTTTTTAGCCTTACTTGCTATCCTTTCTACTATTATATATTGACGTAAATACCACACGACAAAAATAAGAATAAGAATTCCTATTGCCATTAGAATTGCTTTTATTTTGCTTTTTCTTTTTATTTTTTTTAAATAGTCAATCTCTTTTTTTTGATTTTCCTCATTTTCTGCTATATCTGCCTGTAGTTCCTGCAACTTTTTTTGACAAAGTTCACATTCTAATAAATGTTTCTCTACTAATTTTTTGGATTCTTCATTTAAAACCTCATCGACATATCCTATCATTAGGTCTTGTACAATTTCACATTCTGTTTTCTTTTCCATTTTTGCTTACCTCCTTCATTTTTTGCTTAGCACGATAAAATGTAACTCTTGCCCAGTTTGGTGTTTTTCCTAAAATTTCTCCGATTTCTATAAAATTCAAATTTCCTACCATTCTTAAATAGATGACTTCTCTTGCTGATTCATCTAATTTTTGCATGTCTTTAAATAGTTTTAGTTTTTCTTCGTTTTGGCATACAATATCTTCTGTAGTTTGTGTTTCTTCTATTTCTTCTGCTAATTCCTCGATAGAAACATTTTCATTTTTTTTTGCCTTTTTTAGTTCTTTATACCATAAATGTTTTGCTATTTGACACAACCACACTGATATTTTACAATTTCCTTTAAAATTATAGATTTCTTTTACTGCTATGGCAAAAGTATCCCCCGTTAAATCTTCTGCAAGTTCTTCTTTACCTGTTAAGCAGAATAAATATTTATATACCGTATTGCTGTGTTGTTTGTAGATTTCTTCCATATTCTGCATAACTTTTACCTCCTTCACTTTATAAGAGATTATTTTTTTCATTTTATTACAATTTTCTTTTAAAAAAATCAAACAGGGATTTTAAGGAACGTCCCTTAATCCCTGTTCTTTATTTTTGTTTTAGTCTTAGATAACCGAAGTTCTTCCCAAACATTATAAGCTAGGTTTAATCGAAAAACGATGGTAGGTTTTGCACCTGCTCTGTTTTTATCTACAACACATGCATAGTATCTAACATCTGGGTCATCATATTTCTTTAGGTCATAAAATTTTGTGTCTACTTCATGGAAAGAATATTCGTAGTTTTGCAATGTATCTCGATTGATTTGTTTGATTAATCCTAATGTGTCTAGTACTTCTTTTACGGTTCTACTTACTGCTAAGTCATTTACTGTTAAATTGATAGGTAAGGTATCTGTTTCTGCTAATTGCAAAGTTGAACAAATGTAAATTCCAAAATTTTGTGCTATATTAGAAAGAATGGTTGCTGTTTTCTTTAATTCTTCTCCAATCCCAATGTTTGCTGTGTCTGTTTTTAATGTATCATAAAAAACATATTCTATTTGTTCTTTATAGTAATAGTTCATAATTACTTTTTTTAATTCATCATTGGTATGATCTGTAATATTGATAAAATACATCGAATTCTTGATTTGTTTATTAACCCAATTCGTAACTGCTATCACATCTCTAAATTCTTTTGATACTTCTAATAATCTTTTGGCAAAATCCTTTTGCTTTTCTTTTTCTTCTTTTATGACAAATCCATCTTTATCTGTTTTTACTTTTTTTGTGTCATCTGGTCTGAATTTGAATTCTAGCAATTCTCCTTCTGTTTTAGAAATCTTAATGCCATGCATTTCTTGTATTGCTTTATTGTTTAAAATGGTAGTAATTAAACATAGTCTCATTTTTTCTTCTGACATTTCATTGGAAATTATTAATACTTTTTTTTGATGTACTAATGCTGTATGTGCTGCTATATTAATGGTAAATCTACTTTTTCCAGCATTGGATGGCATAGCAAATGCCATCGTTTCTCCTTTTCTAATTCCTTTAAATACACCGATTTAAAATTGGGAAAGGTAATGATAGACCATTTGTTAAGTTGTTCTCTCCTAACTGTAAAAAGCTAGTTAATCCTTGATTTAATACAGCTCTTTTAAACTTTTCTGTATCATTTACTTGTATAACTGCACTTTCAATTTCTTCTACTGACATTTTATCATATAGCTGATAATCTTTTATTTCCATTACCTTTTCTTGAATATTTTGTATCGGAATTGCTAAATAATTTCTTCTTAATACAAATAGTTTCTTTAAGTCAATATAAATCTTTTCCATGTTGTAGTCTTTATCTCTTACCTCTTTTTTTAAGGTACTTTTTAATTGATATGATTTTTCATCATCTCTTGCAAAATTAAACCCTTTTTTAGCTGTTTCTGTTGTATAAGCTCCTCCTTCTGTAAAAATTATACTTTTATAAATATTTAACAATTCTGAATCTTCAAAATAACATTCTTCATATAGAAAAAAGTATTTTTTTATCAATCTTGGATCTTCTAATAATAGTCCTATATATTGTCTTTCTAATTCTTTTGCACTTAATTGTTTCGGAAACATTCCTTCCATGTTTACTGCATCATTTTCATTTTCTTGTGTTTCTTCTTCGTAATTTTTCTCATTCTCGTACTCGTCTTCATCATATTCTTCAAATTCATCTTCTTCTAATAGCTTTTTTGCTTTTTTAGGACCTAACATTTCTATTTTTTGCAAAGCTGAGGCATAATTTCTCTCCGAAATATCCTCTTTAATTTCTTCGATAAGTCCTGCATTTTCAAGTGTTACTGGTATATTATCAATTAATTCATATAATTTATCTTGATTCATATTTTTACGCTCCTATCTTTTGTTTTTTAAGAAGTGGCTATCTTCCACCGCCACCTCCACCGGCCTCCGTCCGACCTCCGCCTCCGGCCTGAGAATCCTCCTCCTCCGCCTGTTGCAGAAGAATAAGCAGCTGACATGGAATTAGTCACCGCATTTGAAAAGCTACTTGAAAAATTTGTATTCATCATTAGGTACATATAAGCATAATGATTGGTACCTATTTCTTCACTCATGTTTGGATAAACTATTTTCAATTGTTTTAATACTTTATCGGCTATTCCAAAAGCTGTTGCATATACTAAAAATTTTTCCCAAATCACAATTTCTGGTATCTCTTTTTTATCTAACATGGAGAAGTCTTCCATATATTTTTTTAGACCTTTCCATTTAGCATTTTCATCAACACCTTTTTGTGTTAACACATTTGTTTTACTCATTAAAATAGCAAAAACAATTAATTGTATTATTAGTATTGTCATAAATAGTATCAGTCCAATTGGATTCATTTTAGAACTACTAAGCATTACCAAAAGAGGAATGGCAAAAAAAAGAATTAACACTGCTAATAAAATCATATACACTGTTAGTTTTTCTCTTTGGGCTGTTCCTTCTCCATCTGTTAGTTCTTGTTTAACTAACAACTCTTGCCCTATGTGTTTATCTATTTTTTCTCCTAATTTAAGTACTTTCCCTTGTGATTTTTTGATATATTTTTCTAACTCTTTTGTTGTGATTTCACTGTTATTTTTTTCACAAGCTTTTTTTAAAAATTCAAAGATTACTTGTTCATCTTTTATCTTTTCTAATTCTTCTGGATTTTCCTTTAAAATCTTAATCGTTATTATTTTGTCTTTTAGCTGAAATTCTATTATTTTCTTTAAGCTTAAATCTAATAAAGTTGCAGTAAAGATTTTTCCTAAGTTCATACTGTTACTAGTTCCTGCTACTTGCTTGGTTAAGATGGCTAATGCTTGTGCAGGTGTTGCGTCTTCTCTTGGCATTTCTCGGTAATATTGTATTTCTTGCGTTGGTACTAATTTTTTACTTTGTTTTATCTTTCGAATATTTTTAAGGATTGATTTTATACTAAATATAGTTGCTATAATGGCTACTATATTGATTAAAATTCCAAAAATTTTTTTAGTCGTTTCTTTCATTTTTCTTCTGCTATTGGCTTGATTTGCCCATGTTGTTTCTTCTTGAATTACTTGTTCTAATCTTGCTTCATTTTTTTCTCTTTTAGCAGTAGTTATCATCTTGGCTGGAAATAGTGTTCTAATTTCTACATATCTTCCTTCTCGAAATTGCTGGATATTAAATTCAATTTTATTCGTACCTGTTACATAAATTTCTCCATTTAAATCCTCTGTATGACCCCAAACTTTAATATCTTCCTTTTGGTTGGCATGACTTGGCAACAAAATCATTCCTGTTATGTTTTTACTGTCAATCTCAAAATCCTTTCCTACAAATTGCCAATATAGTTCTGCATAATCATTGTATTTTGCTACAGCATCTTGTACTTGGTAAGACACTTGATAAATTTTTCTTGCTGAACTATTTTCTAGCCCGACTCCCCAAGCAATTTCAAATTCATTATCTTGATTTATTCCACCAAAATAGTTTCCTTTTGGTAAATGATAACTCCATTGATTTTGTTTATTTAAAATGTGTTTGTTCTTATCTGTTTCTTCTATTACCTTTACATTTGTAATATTCGAATATTTTGTTTTATCTGTTAAAAAAGTTTTATATAGTGTATTGGTATCTTTAATATTAATATTCCATATTTCTGTTACATTCATACTACCATCATCATTGATTTGT
>CATOLW010000095.1 GCA_951800935.1 uncultured Clostridium sp. | reverse complement strand
CCAAAAAATTATATGACGCTGTGAAAAGTTCTTATCACTATTTATCTGTTGGAGAAAAACTTTTTACAGAGGATAAAAATTTAGTTTCTGGTGATTTATATATACGGATGTAATCCAAGTCTTTTTCAAGTAGGACTATATCCTTATATCGCAACTTATCATAAACAATATCCTAATGTCAAAATTCATATTATTAGTAAACCTGCTAATGAATTAGTTAAGATGTTAGAAAATCACGAATTAGATATGGTTATTCGTAAATTTGGCTTGGAAACTAGTTTTCGTAATTTTTCTGTTAAAATAGCTTCTCAAATTACACATTGCTTTTTTTGTAATAAAGATTATAAAGAATTAGCTTTAAAAAAGGATGTTTCTTTGGAAGAATTAGCAAATTATCCACTTCTTGTTCTAAATCAAACCAGCTATGAGCGAAGAGCTTTGGACAATGACTTTAAAAAGCAAAACGTAAAATTAGACCCTATTATGGATTTTACTTATCATGCTCCTATTGTTTATCTTGTAAAACTTGGTCATGGTATTGGATACACCTTAAAAGAATCGATTCAAAATGAATTAGATTCTGGTGAGCTTTTTTTACTTAATGTTAGCCAAATTTCTTCTTTACACAATTTAGGTATTATTTATCATTCTAAATATCTCTCTGTTGCTGCTGACAAACTAATTTCAATGATTTAATAAAAACAAATTAGACTGCCCTCTTTCTATCTTGATAGGCAGTCTATTTTAACTATTCAAAATCTTCAATTAATTGATTTAATTCTTGTTTTCCATTTACTTGAATCCCTTTTTTCATATTAATTTTATCTGTTTGCGGTAAATACTCTGTTGTAACTCCTGTAACTTCTATTTCTTTTTGCTCTCCATCTTCTAAAATCTGATAAATAGCAACTTGTCCTTCCTTGTCTTTTACCATGTAATGTTCTCCACATTCTCCTTCTTTTTCTTGTTGTAGAACTACTTCATTGCTAGTAAAACTTTCTATTTTACAGTCTTGGTATTTTTCTTGTATTTGTTCTTTTGTTAAATTTACTAAGTCTTGTGGCAAATTACTATACTCATTTTTTGTATGTCCACATTTCGAAAAATAAGTTTTCGTAATAATAGCACAATTAGGCGATGTTTTTTCTTCTTGTGTATTAGCTTTTATGGTATTTTCAAATTCCATTTCCTCATATTCGTCTGTGCAATCATCTAAAATTTCTTCTGCTATTTTGGTTCCTATGGTTTGGTCTTCATAGCTTTGTTTTGGATTAAAAATCATGACTGCTGTGAACATGGCTCCTATTACTACGATAATGGCTATTAATGTTACAATTACTTTATTCATAAATTTAATTCTCCTTTTTCTAGTTTTTACTAGTATTGACAGAGTTTGTTAAATTTATACAAAATTCTAATATAACATTTCTAGTATCTCTACTACTTATCTTTTTTTAATATTCTTAAAATTGTATTTAGCCATTTTTTTAGAAAGCTCTCTTTTTGCATTACCATTAAACTATTATCAAGTGTAATTTTATGGATATTTTTTCTTTCCGAAAACACTTGATAAACATCTTTTCCTTGATATTCTTGCTTTTTGTTTTTTTCTATTTCATTTCTTTCTTGTTGATCCTTTATAGCAAATTCTTGTTTTTCTTTATCGGTTGCCCAATAACTTCGGTAAATTAAAGATAACATTGCTTCTGTTTCTTTCAATAATTCTTGTTTATCTATATCCTCATCCATTCTTAAGTTAACTTGATAATTCTCATTCATATTTTCTTTTATAAAATTCATAAATTTAATTGGAATTCTGCATAATAGTTCATGATCTGTATTATTTAAAATATCATATACTTCTTTAAATGAATTTCTATATATTTCATCTATCATCTGTAACTAACTTCTCCTTTATCATTTGTCTTTAAGAGCACTTCTTTTATCTTACTATACATTAAATGTACTCTATCTGCTGGTGTTCTATCTGCAATCTGCTTAAATTGTTCTCTTTTAAATCGATTTTGTGCAAATCCCTTTTGATCATTTTTTTGAAATACTTGTGCATTTTTTACAGATTCCCATCTGTTCATGTAAATTTCTCGTTCTTTTGGATCTTCCATTATAAGATTTAAAAATCGATTGGCTTTTTCTTCTTCTGTTACTTCTGTTTCATAAAACTTTGCTAGTCTATCTTGGTATGGTTCTGGATTTTCTGTCATTTTAATTGCTGTATTGATTAAAGAAGCATATAAAAATACATTTTGCTTGATAATTTCTGGATCCAATGTACCATTTTCCATTCTAAATTCAATTGTATTTTTTTTACTATTTCCAATGTTGGTCAAATTTAAACCTGCATATCTTCTTTCATCCATTTTATATTTACTAGCCAATGTTCTTAATTTTCCAAATTTTTTGTAAGATACTTTTAAGGTACCATCATTTATTTGTTTTAATATCTTTTTTCCTGTAGGTGCCGCCATTCCTTTTCTCCAAATGGCTGATACAACATCTAGCACCCCTTTCGTATTTCTATTTATAGCACCTTTTCTTATTGGATCGTTTTTATCATTACACATTTTATATAACAATTCTTCTGATTCTGCATACAATCGCAAAAAATTTCTCATTCTGCTTGGATTTTTTACTAGACATTCCGCATCAAAGTGCACATGTAATCCACATTTGCTGTCTGCAACAACTTCTTTTCCTTTATCTCCTGGAAATTTCTTTATTTGTCCACATATGTCATTGATATCTTTCCAATCTTGCTCCGTATCTTTTAAAATGGGAGACACTAATTCTGCTCCACCTTTGGCAACAAGTGGTTCTTCCTCTTTTGTTGCCATATGCCAATTTTTGCTTTTAATATATTGTGCACTCTCTCCCATATAATCCATCTTTACCCTTTGTTTTAACATTATAAGCCTCTAATTCTATTCCAAATTTAAAATCTTCTGGTAGTCCTAATTTTTCAAAACCTTTTTTGTATTTCATTGGTATCTCTCTTTTCATTATTTTATGTATTCATTTTATCATATTTGTTTTTAATTGACAACAATCTTTACTCCAACCTATTCTTCAACCAAATCCTACTTTTTTTATTAATTCGCATTGCAATTTCACCATCCTTATCAGTACGAAATACTTGACTTCCACATCCGTTCAAATCTTTCTAAAACTTCTTTATTCGGATGTCCAAAAGTATTATTTTCTCCTACACCAATTAATACTATTTTAGGTTTTACTGCATTTAAAAATTTTTCTGTTGATGATGATTTTGAACCATGATGAGCTACTTTTAATATGGTAGCTGTTAACCTATTTGCATTTTTGTATTCTTTCAAAATTTCTTTTTCTGCTACTTCTTCAATATCTCCTGTAAATAGCATTGAAAACTCTTTATATACTAATTTGCAAACCAAAGAATTGTTATTTAATGGATTATCACTTATTGTATCTTCACTATTGGGCCACAAAATGTCAAAATATAGATCTTTTTCAATGTTAAGCTTTTGTTTGGCTTCTACTACATATACTTTAATTTTCTTTTCTCTAACTATTTTTATAAACTTCTGATAATTCTCTGAATCTTCTACTTGCTTTCCCATTACTACATTTTTTACTTTCAGTTCTTCCATAACAGTTAGCAATCCGTCCTACATGATCTTGGTCAAAATGACTAATCATAATATAACCAATTCCGTGTATATCCTCTATCTAGCAAATATGGTATTAGTATCTTTTTTCCCACATCAAATTCTTCCCTTAAAGTTCCTCCTCCATCTATTAAAATTGTTTTATTTTTAGGTGTTACGATAAAAGTACAATCTCCTTGACCTACATCTACAAAATAAATTTTTAAATTCTTTGGTAATAAAAAGACACTAAAAATAATTAATATGATAATCATGCTGTACTTTTTATAAGTTTTCTTTTTTTGATAAAATTGGTATCGAAACAAAGCAATCAAATTCTTTACTCTTTGCTTAGTTGGTGTATTATGATTAGAATGATAAATGATATAAATCAGATGAACCATCCATAAACTTATAAAATACAAAATGATATAAATGATATTAGGAGTTGGCATATAAATTTTAGCAAATGGAAATTGACTTAATTTAGAAACCATGCTTAAATAAAATACTCCATACTTTACTGGAATTGCAACTATTTTGACAAATAAACTTAAAAAACCAAATAAAATAATGGGTCCAATCACTAAACTTATCAATAAATTGCTAAGCAGAAAATAAATGCTAATAGTGTTGAAATGATACCATAAAATTGGAAAGATTGTAATTTGAACCGATAAACTAACAGCTATTAGTTCTCTTAGCTTTTTACCTGGAATCCAATGCAATTTTTTTAAAATAGTAGAATGAAATACTATAATTCCTATGGTTCCTAGATAGGATAACTGTAAGCCTACTCTTAAGATAGAAAAAGGATGATATAATAGAATGATAAATAAGGATATTGCAATTGAATTGATTAAGTCATTTTTTCGATTAAAAATTTGACCGCCAATAGCAAGCATTCCCATAACAACTGCTCGTACAACAGATGGAGAAAAACCAGTTATAAAGGCATAAAAAATTAGAATAAATATTGTAATTACATTCGTTTTCCTTTTTCCGATTGCTTTTTTTAATAGAATTTGAATTCCTATTATCACATAACTAATATGCATTCCTGAAATAGCTAAAATATGAGAAATATTTAATATTCTAAAGTTTTCTTTTACTTCTTCTTGTATGTTGGTGGTATCTCCTAATAATAAACCTTTTAAAATAGATGCTTCCTCTAACGAGAAAGTATTTTCTATCTTTCTTTCAATTTGCATTTTTGTCTCATTTGCTAATTGTAAAACTGGGTTTAGCTGCTTTTTAGATAATACTTCTATCTTGCCAACTTTTATTTTTCCTATTATTTTTAATGTTTTCAGATTTAACTCCTCATCATAGCCACCATAATTTCGTTGTTTCGATGGCTTTTTATATTCTCCTTCCATTACTATTTTATCGCCATATTCTAATTCTTTTACTTTTTTACTTACTTGAATATAAAGATTAAAATTTTTTGAATCTAACATTTTTACTTGATATAAATTATAATATTGCTTTTCTATTTTTTTACTTGTTACAATTGCTGTTACTTTAATATTTTGCTCATCTAGATAAGCTGTTTCATAATTTTTATTTTGGACTAAAACATTTGTATTGGAAAAAATCGAAAATATAATTAGAATAAAAATTGATTTTTCATTCAGAATTAGTTTTACATATTTGCAATATCTTCTAAATGATATTAATTTAAACTTTCGTTTCTTTTTTCTCTTAAAAAACTTTTTTTGTAGGTAGTAAATTACAACAATTGGGATATAACAAAGGACTATACTAGTTTTAAAGTATAGTCCCCCTAATAT
>CATOLW010000094.1 GCA_951800935.1 uncultured Clostridium sp. | reverse complement strand
TAGTTGGCCAAACAGCAGCTGTTATTAGAATGAAAAGACCACCTGAAGTATACAGAGGTAAGGGTATTAAATATGCTGAAGAGGTTATTAGACGTAAAGAAGGTAAAACAGGTAAATAAAATCATTCAAGTGAAAATTAATATCTTGCACATTTTAGTATTTAGTAAATAGAAAAAGAAAACTCAAGTTTAGGAAAGGAGTAAAAAAATGGTTAAAAAGACAGATAGAAAAATGGAAAGAACCAGAAGACACATTCGTGTTAGAAGAAAAGTATCTGGAACAGCAGAAAGACCAAGATTATGTGTATATAGAAGTAATACAAATTTATATGTACAAATTATCGATGATGTTGCAGCAAAAACATTAGTAGCAGCTTCAACATTAGATAAAGAAATAAAAACAAAACATGCCAACAAAGAAGCTGCTAAAGAATTAGGAACTTTAATTGCTAAAAAAGCATCTGACAAAAAAATTGAAACAGTAGTTTTTGACCGTGGTGGATACATTTATCACGGAGTGGTTAAAGAATTAGCAGAAGCTGCAAGAGAAGGCGGTTTGAAATTCTAGTATCCTGTGTGAAGCAATGTGAGCTACAGGTATTTAATACAAAATTCATAAATGAATTTTGTATACATTAGTAAAAAGGAGGAAAACAAAACCTTATGGAAGAAAAGAATGAATTAAAAGAAAAAGTTGTTGCTATTAATAGAGTTGCTAAAGTTGTTAAAGGTGGTAGAACTTTTAGATTTAGTGCTGTTGTAGTAGTAGGAGACGAAAATGGTCATGTAGGTGTTGGTAATGGTAAAGCAGCAGAAGTTCCAGATGCAATTAAAAAAGCAATCCAAGAAGCGAAAAAGAACTTAGTTGAAGTACCAATTGTTGAAACAACAGTGCCTCATGAATATGTTGGAACTTTTGGAAGTGCTAAAGTTATGTTAAAACCAGCAGCTGTTGGTACTGGTATTATAGCAGGAGGAAGCGTTAGACCAGTAATGGAACTAGCTGGATACAAAAATATAAGAACAAAAGTTATTGGAACAAACAATCCAAGAAATGTTGTTCATGCTACAATTGAAGGCTTAAAAGCAATGCAAACAGTAGAACAAGTAGCGAAAAAAAGAGGGAAAAAAGTAGAAGATATCTTATAATAAGAAAGATAAGCTTTTAAAGGGAAATATCAAAAAAGATAGAATCCCTGTCAATAAAAGAAGGAGGTGCGAAGTACAAAATGAAACTAGATGAATTAAAACCAGCTGTAAAAAAAGTAAAAAGAAATAGAGTAGGACGCGGTATGGCTTCTGGAAATGGAAAAACATCAGGAAGAGGACATAAAGGTCAAAAAGCAAGAAGTGGTGGAGGAGTAAGACGTGGTTTTGAAGGTGGTCAAACACCATTATATAGACGTTTACCAAAAAGAGGATTTACCAATATCCATGCTAAGAATTATACAGAAGTAACCTTAAAAATGTTAAATAAATCAAAAGCAACAGATGTTACAGCAGAAAGTCTATTAGAAGAGGGAATTATTGGAAAAATCAATGATGGTATTGTAATTTTAGCAACAGGAAAATTAGAGAAAAAATTAAATGTTAAAGCTAAAAGATTCACAGCAAAAGCCAAAGAAGAAATTGAAGCTTTAGGCGGAAAGGCTGAGGTGATTTAGTTGTTTAAAACAATCAAAAATGCGCTAAAAACTCCAGATGTAAGGAAAAAACTATGGTATACTTTAATTTTAATTGTAATATTTAGATTTGGATGTTATATCACAGTACCAGGAGTAAATAGCATTGCATTAAACGAAGCAATGGGAGGAGCTAATGGAATTGCAGGACTAATTGATATGATATCAGGAGGAGCTTTTTCGAGATTTTCTGTTTTTGCTATGTCAATTAGCCCATATATAACAGCTTCTATTGTTATTCAATTATTAGCTATGATTATACCTTCTTTAGAGAGATTAACCAAAGAAGGAGGAGAAGAAGGAAGACAAAAAATAAACAAATATACTAAAATGCTAACACTTGTATTAGCTTTAGTAGAAGCAATTGGACTATATGTATCTTATAAATCTTCTGGAATATTTGTAGATGGAACATTCCTAACAGGAGCTTTAGTAGTAGTAGGATTAGTAGCAGGAACTTCTATTCTTATGTGGTTAGGAGACCAAATTACTAACAAAGGAATTGGAAATGGAATTTCATTATTAATTTTCATTGGTATTATTTCAAGATTACCAAGTGGAATAACCACATTATGGAATTTGATATTACCAGAAGCAGGATTTAATACAACAGGTTTATTAACAGCAATGGGGATCGTAATAGGAGCTTTAATTTTAGTATCAGGTGTTGTATTTGTACAACAAGCAGAAAGAAGAGTACCAGTACAATACTCTAAAAAAGTAGTAGGAAGAAAAATGGTAGGGGCACAAAGTACTCACATTCCATTAAAACTTGCTATGGCAGGTGTAATGCCAGTTATCTTTGCTTCATCCTTTATGACATTTCCAGCGATGATTATTCAAATTTTTGTACCAGATATCGCAAATCATACAGGATTTTTAGCAGGACTATACAATTTCTCAATTGCTACTTCTACATCGAATGTAGGAATTGGTTATTCGATTGTAAATGCTATTGTTTATTTACTATTAATTGTAGGATTCACATTTTTCTATACTTATGCAACCTTTAATCCAGCAGAAGTATCTAATAATATTAAGAAAAATGGTGGATTTATACCAGGAATTAGAGCAGGAAAACCAACTACAGAATATTTATCTTCTATTATATCAAAATTAACCATGTTTGGAGGAATATTCTTATCTGTTATTGCAATCCTACCAATGCTATTAAGATTTACCAACCTAAATATTGCATTTGGTGGTACATCAATTCTAATTGTTGTAGGTGTTGCACTAGAAACTGTACAACAATTAGAATCTCAATTAGCAATGAGACATTATAAAGGATTTTTAGAATAAAATAGAAAAAACCGTACTATTGACCAAATAGCACGGCTTTTTTATAGCTTCTTAACATAAAGGGATTAAAAAACATTGAAAAAATGTATTAGTTATGATATAAATAAATCGGATAAAACAAAAGAAGGAGAGAATAAAATGAAGACCCCAATATTAGTAAATCAAAAGAGAAATAGTGGAATTACATTAATTGCATTAGTTATTACGATTGTTATTTTGCTGATTTTAGCAACAATTAGTATAGTAATGCTTACAGGAGAAAATGGAATACTAACAAAAGCGACGAGAGCTAAAAAGCAAGCAATCATAGGAGAAGAAAAAGAACAAATAACATTAGCCTATAATACAATAAAAACTAGAAAAATAGAAGAAGGAAATAACGATTTAATCATAGCAGCAGATATGAATACTGAATTAGAAGCACAAAACATAGAAGCAACCGCAGAAGGAGAAAAACCAATCATCGTAAAATTTAAGAAAACAGGAAATATTTATACAGTAGATAGTAATCGTGAAGAAAAGATTCAAGGACCAATTAATGAAGAAGGCGGTACAGAGGAAAAAAATGATGGAGAAATACCAGAAGGTTATATAAAACCAGAAGGGACTATGCAAATAACAAAAAATGGAGAGTATGATGTAAGATCATATGAAAAGGCTAATGTAGAAGTAGAAACAAATGCTAAATATACAGAAGAAGAATATCAAGCATATGGAACTAAAAAATACAAAGAGGGAATAGATGCAAATGCTAATACAGTAGCTAATGCAGTAGGTTATAAAAGTGGGAGATTTACACCAGACTCAATGGGAAAAAAATATATAGAGTGTGGTTTTAAACCTAAGATAGTTCTTATAGGGGTAACAACAGAAGGCGATGTCAATGCAATGATACATGCTTATAAAGAGGAAGTTAGTCAAACAAAAAGTTTTAGTATATATTTAGAAGAACAACAACAATCAGTAGCAACATTTACAATGGAAGGCGATGGAAATATTGTATCATCTTCATTACATATTTATAAAGTAGATAATACAGGATTTGGATTTTACTTTTCAAAACTGGGAAGAACCATAAATTGGACAGCTTTTAAATAATAGGTAAAAAAATGTCAAAATTCACAATAAAATTAAGAGAAACTATTTGTGAATGTTGGCATTTTCTGATTTTAAATTTTAAACAAGATAAAAATGAAATAATAAATAAACGAAAAAAGCTTGCTAATTTCCAGTTTTTGTAGTAAAATAAGCTTTGTTAAAAATAGAGACAAGGGAGAGATTTTTTATGGTAATTATTATGTTAGGAGCACAAGGAACAGGAAAAGGAACAATTGCAGGAATTATCAGTGAACAAACTGGATTTCCGCAAATATCAACAGGAGATATTTTTAGAAAAAATATCAGCGAGAAAACTGAATTAGGAATCGAAGCAGATAAATATATATCCAAAGGAAATTTAGTACCAGATGAAATAACAGTACCAATGGTAGTAAACAGATTAAATCAAGAAGATGCACAAAATGGAGCTATTTTAGATGGTTTTCCAAGAACTACAGAACAAGCAGAAAAGTTAGATGAGATTTTAGCAAATTTAGGAAAAAAAGTAGACTTAGTAATTAATTTATCAACGCCAAGAGAAGAATTAATCGACAGAATGTTAACAAGAAGAGTATGTACCAATCAAGAATGTAAAGCAACTTATAATATTAAGCTAAATCCACCAAAAGTAGAAGAAATCTGTGATAAATGTGGAGCAGCTTTAAAACAAAGAGAAGATGATTCAAATGCAGAGGCTATTAATAGAAGATTAGAAATTTATGAAGAAAAAACAAGCCCATTGGTAGAATATTATCAAGAAAAAGGAGTATTAAGAACAGAACTAGTAAGTATTTCTGTTAACAGAATGGGAAAAGATGTAGCAGAAGACATCATAAAAGACATCAAAAAAGACTAAGAAGGATTAGGGGACACCCTTTTAAATTAAAGGAGACGATTTAAAGTGGTAACAATTAAGTCCAGAAAAGAAATTGAATACATGAGAGAAGTGTGTAAAGTGGTGGCAACACTTTATCAAGAAATAGAACAAAAAATAAAACCAGGAATGTCAACAGAGGAATTAGACCAAATAGCAGAAAATAGAATGAGAAGCTTAGGAGCTATTCCAGCACAAAAGGGGTACGATATTGGGATTAAAGGAATACCTCCTTTTCCTGCTTCTATTTGTGTATCCATTAATGATGAAGTGATTCACGGTATTCCATCTAAAAATCGAATTTTACAAGATGGTGATGTAGTAAGTATTGATACCGTTGCTTTAAAAAATGGGTTTAATGGTGATGCAGCTAGAACTTTTATTGTGGGAAAAAGTTCAAAAGAAGCTGTGAATTTAGTAGAAGTAACAAAACAAGCCTTTTTTGAAGGAATTAAATATGCCAAACCAGGAAATCGAATTGGAGATGTATGTCATGCTATTGGAGAATATGTACATT
>CATOLW010000093.1 GCA_951800935.1 uncultured Clostridium sp. | reverse complement strand
GACAATACTTAGCTTTTGAACCAATTACTATGATTATTGATTTTGCTGGAAAAAACAATGAATTTTCAGCCGATAATACAACAGTTCGATTAATTAAAGTTTCTAGATATGAGCAATCTGCTAATACAAATGAATTTGAAAATGGCTTAAAAAGAGGAATTGAAGAAGCAGAAAAAAAATTACGGAGGGGAGACAGCAGCAAGAAATTTAGCAACTGGTATGACAAAAATCTTTTTAGATACCAAAAATCCTACCAAAGATGAAAAATTAAAAGCCATTCTTAATTATAATAGTGCAATAGGAAAAAAGATATACGATGTTACATCTGCTACGACACAACAGCAAATTAACAGTTACTATAAAGAAATAGATAAACTTAGAAACTATGTTTATACTTATTATGAATATGTTCAATTTAAAAGAGCAAAATTTGATTGCACAAAAGTAGAATACAATCAACAAACAGGAAGAATGATAAGAATGGAATTTACTTTTACAGGAAAATTCGAATAAAAAGATAGGAGAAAAAGCTATGGAGAATGCATCTAAGGCATTACTTATGGCAGCAGGTGTACTAATAGGAATGTTAATAGTATCATTAGCAGTATATTTATTTGTATCCTTTGGTATGACTTCAGCTGAGATCCATAAAAAGCAAGAACAACAACAATTAGAACAATTTAATGCACAATTTACTTCTTATCTAGGAAAAGACAGCATTACTGTATATGATATTATAACAGTAGCTAATTTAGCAAAAGAAAATAATAGTTATTATGAATTACAAAAAAATAGAAGTGTAAAAGCAACAGGAAAAGATAATTATATTTCGATTTATATACAAGGAGTAGGTTTTATTCAAGAAAATAATGAGACTGAAAATGAAAAATTGATACAAGAGGATATTGACAAAATAAAGAATACAAATGATAAGAGTTTGCCTCAATATCAATGTATACGGAGTAGAAATAAGTCAAGCAACACGGAAGAGTTTTTAACGTAAGTTTTAAAAAAATATAAAGAGTAAGATAAAAGGATAGAAGAATGAAAAAATTAGCAATATTTTTCTTAATTATCATTATTATTATTGTAGGAATGTCTTATTTATATTTAAATTATAAAGCAAATTACTATAAAGCCAAAAAAGGAAATCAGCAATTTGAAAGTTATGATAAACAAGTAATCTATGGTGCAGAATTAACAACCATTATCAATAGAGCAGTAGATAACAATGAAATAAACGAAGTACCAAAAGACAATAAAGGAAAATATATTAATAATGAAACAAATTCTATAAAAATAGAGATACAAATGCTAGATAACCAAAAAACTTATGAAATGGAAACTTTGTATCAAGGTGGAATGGACAAGTTTGTACAATATTATAATCAAATTCAATTTAAATGTACTAAAATTGAATATCACAAAACCACCAATAAAGTAAAATATATGTTATTTGAGCAAATAACTGAATAAAAATATGTTATTAATTTTACTAACAAAAGTTAGTTTTTAAAGATAAAAGCAAAAGATTTTAAAGGAGGAAAAAATTATGGAGAACGCATCAAAAGCATTAATTATAGCAGGAGCTATCTTATTATCAATTTTAATTATATCATTAGGAATTTTTATTTTTAACCAAGCATCAGAAATTACAAAAAGTAATAATTTGTCAGAGGTAGAAGTATTGAACTTCAATGAAAAATTTACAAGTTTTGAAGGAACTAATGTAAGAGGAAGTGAGGTTAATTCACTATTGACTAGAATTGTACAAAATAATGTAGCAAATCAAGAAGATCAAAGTAAACAAGTTGAACTTACACAAACAGGAAGTGGATGGCAAACAGGAACTACTGCAACAAAACAAAAGATAGTAAATATGCCCAAAAAAGCACAAACAGGAAAAACATATAATGTAACCTATACAATAGATGATAAAACAGGGTTAGTAAATCATATTACCATAACATCTAATGGGAATTAATACTTAAAATAACTTAAAAGGAAATAAGAGGAGGGAAATACTATGGAACATGCAGCAGAAGCTTTGAAAATGGCAGCAGCCGTATTGCTATTTGTATTAGCGCTGGGAATTAGTATTACTTCTTTTGGAGAAGCAAGAAAAACAACGCAAATGATATTAAATTATCGAGATAGAGAATATGACTATCAATTTATTGATAATGAAACAACTACCACACAAAGAGTAGTAAGTGGCGAAAGTATTATACCCTCTATATACAAGGCTTATAAAGAAAACTATAAAATTGTATTTAAAGGATTGAATAAGCCTTTATATCAAAAAGCAAATGTTAATAGTATTAATACAAAATCACAAGATATTTATACCATTGACTTAGAAAAAGATATAATAGGAAGTGACGAAGAAAAAGAAAGATTTATTCGATGTCTATTATATCGTGACAAGTATGTAGAAGAAGTAAAAAAATTCGAAAATTCTGGAATATTCTTGAATCAAGGGAATTTTTATGATATAATAAAAGGGAAGCAATTTAAAGAAAGCTTAGGCATTTATTATCAAGAAGAATTACAAGGACAAAGTAATACACCAGATGCTAATAGGACGAAAAAAAGAGTAATAACATATGAAGTAATTTAAAAGACGCAAAAAAAGCGTGATAAGGAGGAAAAAATGGGCGATACATTAATAACCATAGTAGCCATTGCATTAGCAGCTGTTCTAATGTTTGTATTTCCACTAATGACAATGTCTGACAGAACTGATGATGTTTCTCAGTTAACGGTAAAAACAGCAACAACAGAATTTGTTGATGATGTCAGAACTACAGGAAAACTAACGATGGATAAATATAGTAAATTTGTAGAAGATATTTCTTCAACAGGAAATACTTATGATATAGAAATGGAATTAAAAGTACTAGATGAAAATCCAGGAAAGAAAACAACACAAGCAGAAGCAACTAAAATAGGTGAAAACGTATACTATTCTATGTATACATCACAAATATTAGATGCTTTAACACAAAGTACATCTAGCATAGATTTGCTTGTTGTGAAGGAATCTAGTGGTATGGCAGCTACTACAACTACTAGTACAAATTCTGCAAAAAATGTACTGCTTTTAAAAGAAGGAGATATTTTTTCAACTAGTGTAAAAAATACCAATTCAACTTTATCACAACAATTAAAAAATTTCTTCTATTCAGTAACAGGAAATGATACTTATAACATAGCTGCAGAACATGCTGGAATGGTAACAGCTAATGGAAAATAGAAATAAAAATACAGCTTGTAATCATTAAAATTACAAGCTTATTTTATACAAAGGAAAGTGTGAGACTATGAAAATACAAAACTTAGCCGTCATATTTATCATTATTATTTTACCAATCTCAATCCTTTTAGGTTCTTACACGCAAAGTCAAATCAAGACATTGAGTTTGCAAGTTTCTTATGACAGTAAACTAAATAATGCTACTTATGATGCCTTAAAAGCATTTCAACTAAATACCATAAATAGTGATACTTCAGACTTAACCAACTCTAAAATACGTGATATTGAAGCATCTGCTAATACTTTTTTTAATTCAATTGCTAGTAATTTCAACATGGCAGGATACAATCAAGATATCTTAGCAGACTATGTACCAGCATTAGTTTATACCATGTATGATGGATATTACATTTATTCTAAATATACCAATACATTAGATAACACCAATTCCAATAAAGTAGAGATTATAGATGAAGAAGGAGAAGCAAAAGAGATACAAGGAAGTGATGCGACTTTATCAAAAGAACCAGAATTAAATTCAACTTACCAAGATGGAGAAAAATTATCTGGGTTAAAACCATATGTTTTTTATAGTTGCAGATATAAGTATAATGGAAATGATTTTGTTATTACCTATTCTTTGGATAACTATATTACGATACAAGGGATGATAAATGTAAGAGGTCAAATGCAATGGGTATATGATTTTGGTTATTTATTAGACAATATTACTGGTTCAGGAAATAGCATACAATATCGAGGAGTAACGATAGATGCAAATGAAAGATTAAAAGAAGCAATTAATGATACAGGAAGTTTATATCCTTATATCAAAGTAAATGGAGTAAAATACTATCAAGATAGTGATGGTTCTTGGTTTTCTATTATGAATGGAGAAAGATACCCACAACAAAATTTTAAAACTGAGACCAATGCAGGTATTAAATATTATCAAGAAGCAGTAGCTTTTAAAAATAGAATTTTAAATGAATATGGTTTAGGAAATTTAAATGCAAACCATGCAGTAGAAGGCAACTTTGGTAATGATAATATATTTGATTTTGGAGGAATGCCAGGAAAAAGCATAGAAGATCCAAATTCTAATTTTAATCAACATAGATTAGCTGTTATTCGTTATTCAATTGAAAAAAATTTATCTATCGCAATTGCAAATTATAATAATTATTCTTCTGCCAATACTAACTTTCAAATGCCAAAACTACAAGAACATGAATGGGATAAAATTCTAAACAACGTTTCAATTATAAGCTTTTTACAAGGCTTAAACATTGGTGGAAAAATATACAATGGATATTCTATTATTACCAATACTAAAAATAAAGAAGTAGTAAATGAAGATTCTATTTATATTGTAACGAGTGATAAACAATATCATCGTGCGAATGATAGTGATTTAGTGAGAAATCAAAACATAGTAGAAGGTGTTTTAAATATAGATTTTGAGAGAAAATCAATTGTAGATTCAAACCGGACAAGCAAAATATTTTATGCCAAAAGATGCTTTAGGATGCTATGATAGTATTGTAAATCAAACAAAAGTAAACCAAACAGATAATTTTTATGACTATATGGCAAATTTAAATGCTAGCAATTCTAGATTAGCTACGACCTATTTTACAGCATTAGGAAGAGAACGTTATACTTCTTACAAAATTAATAATGATCCAGAAAAAGCAAAACAAGAATTTAGTCCTTGAATAAAAAATAAAAAATGACAAATACTAATAATAAAAAAGTTAAGGAGTTTTTATGAAAAAAACAGTAACAAAAGTATTATTAGTATTTTTTTTAATGGTAATTTATGCCTACACACTAACCATTGAAAATATTCCAGATAAATTAGTAATTTTTGAAGGAGAAGATATTGTAGTAAAAACTTTGCTAGGCATGCAAACCAAAGTAGATGCTAAAACAATGGAAACAGCTTCTACCAAAAATATAAGTACGATTAAAGAAAAAACGGGAAAAGCAAGCATAGAAGTTAGTTTATTTAATAATATTCCTTTGAAAAATATTGATGTAGATGTTCTTCCAAGAGCAAAAGTAATTCCTGTAGGAAGTATAGCAGGAGTAAAACTATATACAAGTGGTGTACTAGTAGTAGGAATGTCAGAAATAGAAGGAATGGATAACAAGAAGTATAAACCTTATGAAAATACAGGAATTAAAGAAGGAGATACTATAACACAAGTAGATAATAGAGAAATTGCCTCAACAGAGGAATTAATGAAACAAGTTAATCAAGCACAAGGAAAACCAGTAAAACTTAAATACATT
>CATOLW010000092.1 GCA_951800935.1 uncultured Clostridium sp. | reverse complement strand
TTTTCAAATCCTATAATTCGTCTCTAAAAACGCTACCTTATCCTTGCCAGAAAGATAGGATGTTGAGCCCGTCAGAAATACCAGAAAATTTGCTTCAAGCCTTGTATGAAGCTCATCACAATTTTAAAATTTTGCAATTTTTCATTTCAAATGGATTTTCGTAATATTATTAAACCGCCCGTTCCCCCTCGTGTACCTACACGTGAGGGTGGGAACTTTTATTTTTCTTCTAAATAGCCTTGAATTTTTTGTCTAAAAAAGATATAATTAGTATTACCAATTACAAATTAGGGGAGAGTTATTATGAAGCTAGAACAAAAAGAAAAATCACTTTTATTTTCAGAAACAATGATACCAGATATTTTCTTTTCTGAATATTTATCTGCTTTACCTGGAGATTATTTAAAAATCTATTTATATCTTATCTTTTTAGCCAAATATGGTAAAGATATTAAATTAAATGATTTATCAAAAAAATTAAATATACCAATTAAAACTATTAATGATGGGATAAAGCATTTAGAAGAAAATGGTTTAATTTTAAGAAAAACCACTGGTTATATTGTAGTAGATTTGCAAGAAGCTACCCTTCACAACTTATATTCTCCTAATTTAGCCATGTCAAAAGAAAAAGTAGAACAAACCTCTAAAAATAAATCCAGGGCAAAAGCAATTGAACATATTAATAATATGTATTTTCAAGGTATTATGGGACCTTCTTGGTATAACGACATTGATTTATGGTTCAAAAAATATGAATTTGATGAACAAGTTATGATTGCTTTGTTTGATTATTGTTATAAACGAAGTGCTCTTCATAGAAATTACGTTCAAACTGTAGCAGAAGCTTGGGCTTCTAATAAAATAAAAATATGGAATGATTTGGATCAATATTATGAAAAGCAAGAAATGATAAACAAATATAAGAAAACCATTAGCAAAAAATTAGGAAAATATAATGGATTAACACAATATGAAGAAGCTTATATCGAAAATTGGGTTTTAAATTTTGGTTATGACATGAATGTTATTGAAATTGCTTTAAAACGAACCACTTTAAAACAAAATCCTACTTTTGAATACATCAATAATGTTATAACGGATTGGCATGATAGAAACTTAAAAACTCCTGCAGAAGTTCAAGCCTTTCTAGAGCAACGCAAGAAACAAGAAAAGTCTACAAAAGAGTTAAAAAATAAAGTAAATCATACAAATTACGAACAACGTAATTATGATAATTTAGACTTTTTATACGCAAATCAAACGAATCAATAAGGAGGACTAAATGGCAAATGAAGTTTTAAAGTCTTTACTAAAAGAATATGAACAAAAAAAATTAAAAGCTGAACTAGACTTAGAAAAGAAAAAAGAAGATTTATATAAAAAATTTCCTAAACTTCAGCAAATTGATGATGAATTAAATCGTTTTGCTATTCTTACTACAAAAAATATACTTTTACATAATACTTCTTCTTTGACAGAATTAAAAGAAAAATCTGAAAAATTAAAATATGAAAAAGCATGTTTTATGCAAAAGGCTAATTTGACAAATGACTATTTAAAGCCTACTTACGAATGTTCTATTTGTCATGATACTGGCTATATTACCAAAAATAATTATCAAACTAAGATGTGTAATTGTTTAAAGCAAAAATTATTAGATTCTTCTTTTCATAAGTCAAATATGGAAAATTTAGATTCAGAAAATTTTGATACTTTTAAAGACTCTTTATTTTCTGATGAAATTGATGTAGCAAAATATCATTTTAATATTTCTCCAAGAGAAAATATTAAAAATATTAGACACAAATGTTTAACATTTGTTGAAAACTTTGACATTCCTGATACTAAAAACTTATTATTCACAGGTAATACCGGTTTACGGTAAGACTTTTATGTCGAATTGTATTGCTAAAGAACTCTTAAATTCTGGAAAAACCGTTCTTTATCAAACAGCACCTGTTTTGCTTGAAAGTGTAATTGATTATAAAATGGGAAAACAAAAAAGTTCGGATGATAATATTTATCAATCTGTTTTAAATGTAGATTTGCTAATTATTGATGATTTAGGAACAGAAAGTTTAAATAGCATGAAATTAAGTGAATTGTTTACTATTTTAAATACTAGAATTTTAAATTTAAATCATAAAGTAACAAAAACAATTATTTCTACTAATTTAAATATTAAGGATATTTTTAATCGCTATGAAGAACGTATTGGCTCTCGTATTGCTGGCTATTATGATATTTATTGTTTCTTCGGGGATGATTTGAGATTTAAAAACAAAAAACCAACTTGAACATTTCAAGTTGGTCTTTTATTTTATTGATTTTTATTATAATGGATTGTTACATATCCTTTATTGCCATTATAATAAGTATTAGAATTTAAAATAATAAGATTTTTTTCTTTTGTATTGTAATAACCACTTGCTCCATAGGTTTTACTAGCATCAAGCGTTATCCATTCCGCAATTGGTAGGATAGCACCATTTTCTAATTGAAAAAATCCATCTGCTACATAAGCTTCTTTTATATTATATTTTTGTAAATCTATAGTAGCTCTATTTCCTGTTCCATTTTCAGTAGTAGCAGGTAATATAATCGGAAAAGACAACTCATACATAGGTGTTCCATCATACCATGTTCCCCCTATTTTTTCTCCTTCTAAAGAGGCGCTATAATCAATTATTGTTTTTTGCACTTCTGTTTGTAATTGTGTTATAATAGTTTGTTGTGATGATAATATCGTCTCTAAAGTTTGAATTTTTTGTTCTAATTCGTCTAGTTTTTCATTTTCTTCGTTGTCTTCTATTTTAACACCATCAACTGCTGCTAGTCTTAGTTTACTATCTATTTCAAATTCATATGGATATTCATTTAATTTAGTATATATAGCGCTTGGATTTTGGCTTGGTACATCATATTCTGTGGTCGCTACCTTGCTTTTTTCTACTACATATTCAATTTCTTCATCTTCTCCTAGCGATATTGATACTTCTTTTAGTGTTGGCATTTGTTGTTTTTCAATATAATTATCCATTTGAATATTCGTAATTTTTAAATTAAGTTTTTCTTCCGCTGTCTTTTTGTCTGTTTCGTTATTTGCTTTATTGGCCTTTCCTAAAATTCCATTTTTTCCTGTTAATGTTACAAGGGTTACTCCTGCTAAAATTAATAGCACAATAATTGTTATTACTAGTCCAATTAATGTGATTCCTTTTTTATTAAGATTATATCTTTTGTTTTTCTACTATACAAGTTTTTAACGCTTTTTTATTGTATATTACTTACCATAATTTAAAAAAAGAAAACAACTTGATGCAAATCAAGTTGTTTTCTTTCTTGGTAAAGTTCTTATTTTATAAATCTATTTGTGTTTGTTCATTTCCTTCTTCTGGCATTTCATTACTTAAAATTTCTACACTTACTACTCTTCCCCCATCATTGGTTCTCATTAAAGTAACGCCCTGTGTAGATCTTCCAAGAACACTTATGTCATCTACTTTTAGTCTAATAATGGTTCCTGTATTAGTTACTAACATAACGTCTTCGCCTTCTACTGCAATTCTTACTCCAATTAGTTTTCCTGTTTTTGGTGTGATTTTATAAGTAATAACACCTTTTCCTCCTCTATTTTGTACACGGTATTCATCTAGTTCCGTTCTTTTTCCAAATCCATTTTCAGTAATGGCTAATAGCGTTGCTTTTCCTCCTGCTATAACAGATTCCATACCAATTACTTCATCATCTTCATCAACACGAATTCCAATAACACCTTGTGCCACTCTACCAATTGGACGTACGTCTTTTTCGTCAAAGGTAATACTCATACCATTTCTTGTTACTAAAACAACATTATCTTCTCCATCGGTCAATCTAACTCCTATTAACTCGTCATCTTCTTTTAATGTAATTCCTTGTAATCCTGTTTTTCTACTAGAATCATATTCTTTTAATGCTGTTTTTTTGATCAAACCATTTTTAGTTGCCATTAATAGGTATTTTCCGTCTGCAAAGTTTTGAAGTGGTATAACCGCAGATACTTTTTCTCCTGCATCTAAGCTTAATAAGTTTACAATTGCAGTTCCTCTTGCTGTTCTTCCTGCTTCTGGAATTTCATATCCTCTTAGTTTATATAGTTTACCTTTATTGGTAAAGAATAGAATTGTATCATGTGTTGAAGCTGTAAAGATTTGTTTTACAAAGTCTTCCTCCCTAGTTGCCATACCAGTGATACCTTTTCCTCCTCTTTTTTGACTCTTATAAGTATCAATTGGCATTCTTTTGATATAGCCAAAATGTGTTAGGGCAACTACAGTTTGCTCTTCTTTAATTAAATCTTCTAGATCAATTTCTCCTTCTGCTGCTACAATTTTAGTTTTTCTTTCATCTCCAAATTTGTCTTTAATTTCTGTTAATTCTTCTTTAATGATTTCAAATACTAATCTTTCACTATTTAGGATATCTCTCAAGTGAGCTATTAATTCCATTAATTGATTGTATTCTTCATCTATTTTTTCACGTTGCAATCCAGATAATGTCTTTAATCTCATATCTAAAATAGCTTGTGCTTGAATATCAGATAGCCCAAATCGTTCCATCAATCTTTCTTTTGGATCATCATAGGATGCTCGTATAATATTAATTACCTCATCGATATTGTCAAGTGCTATTTTTAATCCTTCTAAAATATGCGCTCTTGCTAAGGCTTTGTCTAATTCAAACTGCGTTCTTCTTAAGATAACGTCTTTTCTGTGGTCAATATAACAATCTAAACATTGTCTTAAAGTTAATATCTTAGGTTCTCCATTTACTAAAGCAAGCATAATAATTCCAAAGGTTGTTTGCATTTGTGTATGTTTAAATAATTGATTTAATACAACTTGTGGGTTGGCATCTCTTTTTAGTTCGATTACTACTCTTACTCTTTCTTTTCTATCTGACTCATCTCTACATTCAGAAATTCCTTCTACTTTTCTTTCTTTGGAAAGGTCTGAAATTGCTTTGATTAAATTTGCCTTATTTACTTGATATGGTAAAGAAGATACGATGATTCTTTGCCTGTTTCCACTCATTTCTTCAATTTCTGTTTCGGCTCTTAACGTTATTTTTCCTCTACCTGTTTTATAAGCTTGCTTAATTCCTTCCATCCCTAAGATAATTCCTTCTGTTGGGAAGTCTGGTCCTTTTATGACACTCATTAAATCTTCATCTGTTACTTCATCTTCATCAATGATTTTTATAATTCCATCAATAACTTCTCTTAAATTGTGTGGTGGTATATTCGTTGCCATTCCTACCGCAATTCCTGAAGAACCATTGATTAAAAGTGTTGGTATTCTAGCTGGTAATACAGTTGGTTCTTGTAATCTATCGTCATAGTTTGGCATGAAATCTACTGTGTTTTTTTCAATGTCTGTTAACATGTATTCTGAAATCTTTGCCATTCTTGCTTCTGTATACCTCATTGCTGCAGCACCATCACCATCAACAGATCCAAAGTTTCCATGTCCATCAATTAGCATATATCTCATGGAAAAATCTTGTGCCAATCTTACCATCGCATCATATACAGAGCTATCGCCATGTGGATGGTATCTACCTAGTACACATCCTACTGTATT
>CATOLW010000091.1 GCA_951800935.1 uncultured Clostridium sp. | reverse complement strand
ACTTACAATTTTAATTTCTTCATTGTCTACACTAATTGCACCATTATCATCAACAATATATAACTTTTTACCATCTATTTCTTGCAAATTTTTACTTGCATTTTCTAAATTTTGCAAATTTACTTTTGGAAAATATTTATTATTTAGATGCGGAACAAATTGAAAATTCACAAAGCCTAATCCATCAGTTGGAAATCCTGCAATATTTTCATCAAATAAATCTTGACAAGAATTACAAACAGTAGGACACAAAACACAACTGCCTGCACTTGCACCAACCCAAATTCGTGTTTCCAACAATTTTAATAACTGTTCTTCTAAACCTGAATATTTAATACATTTTCTAAGCCATCCGAGTATTTCCGCCTTCAAAATAAAATACATCTGCCCATTCAAATCTTGGTAAAAAATTATCTTTACTAACTCCATTAATATCGCATACATCTATTTTAAAACCTAGACTTTTCAGTTTTTCTAAATCTTCAATTAACCAATCGTTCATTTCACCGCCTTCATAATTTGAGGCAGTTGTGCAAAATAGCATTTTTAGTCCTTTGAAGTCTTTACCAATTAAATTTTTCAATTCGTTTTCAATTGTTTTATTGGATATTCCACCAGATGTTAGTAAAAATTTCATAGGCTCCCCCTTTATTTTGTTAGTAACTTAAAATTTAGAATAGCAAAGTGCTGACAATCGTATTTTACCTCTGTCAGCACTTTTTATAGTAATTTATTGTTTTCCACAACAATTTTTATATTTCTTTCCTGAGCCACATGGACAAGGGTCGTTTCTACCAACTTTAGGTCCTTCGTTACGAACTGTTTTATCAACATCTGTTCCGATTTTTGCTCCACCATCTACACTATGAATTGCTTCTAGTGCTGCTCCTGTAATTTTAACAGTTTCTTGTCTTTTTGTTTCTCCTTGTCCGTCTAATATGCATTAATATTTTAGTTACATCTACTTTAATGTCATTTACCATTTCATCAAACATATCAAAACCTTCTAAACGATATTGAACAACTGGGTCTTTTTGACCATAAGCACGTAAGCCAATCCCATTTTTTAGTTCATCCATACTATCGATATGGTTCATCCATTTTTCATCAACAACTTTAAGCATAACAACTCTTTCAAGTTCTCTCATTTCATCTTGTCCAATTTCTTGCTCTTTTTCGCTGTATCTTTCCATTGCTTTTTTCTTTAATTCTTCTGAAATAGCTCTAGAATCCTTTTGGTTGTTTTTGATATAGTCTAACATATCAATTCCAAAAATATTGATGATTTCGGTATTTAAAGACTCTACATTTACTTCTGAAGTTTCTACATCGATAAACATATCTACAATATTGTCTGCTACAAATTCAATCATAGAAATAATGTTGTCATGAATATTTTGACCATCTAGAACTTCTCTTCTTTGTTTGTAAATGATTTCTCTTTGTGCATTCATAACATCATCATATTTTAAGACATTTTTACGAATACTAAAGTTTCTTCCTTCTACTTTCCTTTGAGCATTTTCTACTGCATTTGAGATAATTCTTGATTCAATTGGCATGTTCTCATCTGCACCTAAAGTGTTGTAAACTTTAGTGATTGCATCTCCACCAAAGATTTTCATTAGATCATCATCTAGTCCAATGTAGAATTTAGATTCTCCATTGTCTCCTTGACGTCCAGAACGTCCACGTAATTGGTTATCAATTCTTCTAGATTCATGTCTTTCGGTACCAATAATTTTTAAGCCACCTGCTCCTATTACTTTTTCTTTTTCTTCTTTAATTTGTTCATCATATTTTTTAACTAAACTTCTAAATTGTTCTCTTGCTTTTAAGATTTCTTGGTCATCTGTTTCGTAGTAAGTATCTGCTTCTTCAATTAATTCATGAGATACTTTGTTTCTTCTCATTTCTTCTTTTGCTAAAAATTCACTGTTTCCACCAAGCATAATGTCAGTACCACGTCCTGCCATGTTGGTTGCAATGGTAACTGCTCCAAACTTACCTGCTTGTGCTACAATTTCAGCTTCTTTTTCATGATATTTAGCATTTAATACTTCGTGCTTAATTCCTTCTTTTTTCAATAATTGACTTAATTTTTCTGATTTTTCGATGGATACGGTACCAACTAGAACTGGTTGTCCTACTTCATGACTCTTTTTGATGCTTTCTACAATAGCTCTATATTTAGCATTTTCGTTTTTATAAATAACGTCATTTTCGTCTTTACGAATCATTGGTTTGTTTGTTGGAATATCAACAACATCTAAATTATAAATTTCTTCAAATTCTCCAGCTTCTGTCATGGCAGTACCTGTCATACCAGATAATTTGTCATACATTCTAAAGAAGTTTTGGAAAGTAATGGTTGCAAGTGTTTTAGATTCATCTGCAATTTTTACATTTTCTTTGGCTTCGATTGCTTGGTGTAAACCATTATTATATCTTCTTCCATACATAATACGACCAGTAAATTCGTCTACAATTAATACTTCTCCATCTTTTACAATATAGTCAATGTCTTTTTTCATAACACCATGTGCACGTAAAGCCTGGTTTACGTGATGTACTAATGTAGAGTTATCTAAGTCGTTAAAATTTTCTAAATGGAAAGTATCTTCTGCTTTTTGAATACCTTTTTCGGTTAAAGATGCTGATTTTGCTTTTAGGTCAACAATATAATCATATTTCTCGTTATCTTCTGCTTGGTCATAGTCTTTGATGTCTTCTTCTATAATAATTTTAGGGGTTAGTCTTTTTACAAAATCATTGGCTCTTTTATATAGGTCTGATGATTCATTTGCTCTACCTGATATAATAAGAGGGGTACGTGCTTCATCAACTAAAATACTGTCTATTTCATCGACAATGGCATAGTGTAATCCTCTTTGTACTAATTGATTTTTATAGATAACCATGTTGTCTCTTAAGTAATCAAATCCAAATTCATTGTTTGTTCCATAGGTTACATCTGCATGATAAGCTTCTTGTTTTTCTTTTGGTTCCATTCCTGCAATGACTAGTCCAACAGATAAGCCTAAGAATTTATATAGTTTTCCCATCCATTCACTATCTCTTTTGGCTAAGTAATCATTGACAGTAATAACATGTACACCTTTTCCTTCTAGTGCATTTAGATATACAGGTAAAGTAGCAACTAAGGTTTTTCCTTCACCTGTTTTCATTTCGGCAATTCTTCCTTGGTGTAGAATAATTCCACCAATTAATTGTACATCAAAGTGTCTCATTCCTAATACTCTTTTGGAAGCTTCTCTAACAACGGCAAAAGCTTCTACTAAGATGTTGTCTAGTGTTTTCCCTTCTTGTAGTTGTTTCTTAAATTCTTCGGTTTTTCCTCTTAGTTCACTATCACTTAATTTTGACATTTTTTCTTCTAAATCATTAATTTGTTCTACTAATGGCATAACTCTTTTTACTTCTTTTTCACTGTATGATTTGAATATCTTGTTAAATATACTCATTTTTCATTTCAGTCCCTTCTTATGTTTTTATTTTTTCTTTGTTACTATATCATTAAATTTGCTTTTTAGCAAGGTGTTTTCGTAAAAAAAATGGAAAAACCTCATCCCACAAATTTCGTGAGATGAGGCAATTTAGTCGAAAAAAATGTATTCTCGCAAAAATTCTAACTCATGGATTCGTATTTTTTCTTTCATTCCATTTCTATACTTTACCTGTATTTCGTTTGTGAAAGTATCCCTTTTGAAATAAATTGCCATTACTTCTAAGGAAGACCTCCCTTTTCGATTTAGAATCACATCATAATTTTTAAATACATCTTCTCCTGTACGGCAACCTTCTAAGAAAAAGTTCTTTAATGTTATTGTATTTATTCCATCTAACACACAATAGACAACTAGCAATATCCCTATTAATATAAGTACTTGTCTAGTTTTTGGATGTAGTATTATTGTTTGTATTAAGAATACTAGCAATGTTACTGCAAGAACTTTTGCTATCGCTCTTTCAAGTTTTTCTATTGTTTCGTACCGCTTTTTAAATGTTTCCATTTTACTCATTTTTTCTTCCTCCATAATAAAAAGAATATTCTACTACTTGTTTCTAATTAAAATCATAACATATTTAACATAAGTTTACAATCTTTCACCCATAAAAATAAGCATATTTTTATGTCTTTTGCCATAAATTTAAAGTGAAAACATTATTTTTTAGAAAAGAGGTTTCTTTATGTTTGTCTATAATGTCAAAATTAATGGTAGTAAAACTTTTAAATATTTTTTTATCGGAATTACGATTCTTGTTATTATCATTGTTGGAATTGTAAGTTTTAAGGTTTTTCATGGGGCAAATCAAGCTCCATCTACTTCTTCTTGTTTGCCACAAAACAAAGTTGCCAAATTAACAACTGCTAATTATACCAATGTATTAAAAACAGTTCATGAAAATATAGATGATTATGTAGGTAATCAAATTAATTTTACAGGCTATGTTTATCGTGTTCTTGATTTAACAGAAAATGAATTTATTTTAGCTAGAAATATGATTATTTCTTCTGATTTTCAATCCGTTATTGTTGGTTTCTTATGTGAATACGATAAGGCAAAAGATTTTCAAGATGAAACTTGGGTTGAAATAACTGGTAAAATTGCCAAAGGCAATTATCATGGAGATATGCCAATTCTCAAGATAACAGAAATGAAAAAAGTAGATAAACCAATGGATGAGTTTGTTTACCCTCCTGATGAAAGTTATATTCCAACGAGTGGTGTATTGTAAGATTTTCTTTACTTTTCCTCCCTAATATGATAAAATAAAACAAATTTATTTACGGAGGTAATTCAAGTGAAAAATGAATTAATTTTAATCCTCGACTTTGGAGGACAATACAATCAATTAATAGCAAGAAGAGTTAGAGAATGTAATGTATACTCAGAAGTTGTACCTTATGATATTTCAATCGAAAAAATCAGAGAAAAAAATCCAAAAGGAATCATCTTTACAGGCGGACCTGCCAGTGTCTATGGCGAAGATTCCCCAAAATGTGATAAAGAAATTTTTACGTTAGGAGTACCTATTCTTGGTATTTGTTATGGAATGCAACTTATGGCTCTTACCTTGGGAGGAAAAGTGCTAAGTGCCAACAAACGTGAGTATGGAACAACCGATGTTTCAATTGACAACTCCTCCTTACTTTTCCAAGAATTTGAAACAAAAAATGGCTTTTTAATGAGTCATACTGACTATGTAGAAACTGTCCCAGAAGGATTTAGAAATATTGGTTCTACCACTTCTTGCCCAAATGCTGCTATGGAAAACTTTGAAAAAAAATTATATGGTATTCAATTCCATCCAGAAGTAAATCACTCTGTTAATGGAATTCAAGTCATTAAAAACTTTTTATTTAACATATGTAATTGTACAGGAGATTGGCTTATATCTTCTTTTGCACAAGAAAGTATTCAAAAATTAAAAGAAAAAATTGGAGACAAAAAAGCGTTATGTGCCTTATCTGGTGGTGTAGACTCATCAGTTGCTGCCGTTTTACTTTCTAAAGCAATCGGTAAAAACTTAACTTGTATCTTTGTTGACCACGGACTTTTACGTAAAAATGAAGGAGACGAAGTAGAAGAAATTTTTAGAAACCAATTCGATATTAACTTAATTCGTGTAAATGCTAAAGATAGATTTTTAGAAAAATTAGCTGGCGTAACA
>CATOLW010000090.1 GCA_951800935.1 uncultured Clostridium sp. | reverse complement strand
ACAAAATTATTCCTAAAATAAAAATTAGTGAAAATGTAGAAAAGATAACAAATCCAAGTTTTAAAAAGGTATATCGCTTTTATTGTAAAGACACTAATTTTGCACTAGCAGATGTTATTTGCCTAAGAGACGAACAAGAGCCTACAGGAGAATATGAAATATTTGACCAACATAACACTTGGAAAAGGAAAAAACTAGATAATTATTATGTAAAAGAATTACAAGAAAAAATATTTGAAAACGGAAAGCTAATTTATCAAAACCCAAGTCTAGAAGAAATTATAGCTTATACCAAAAGACAACTAGCTACGATTTGGGAAGAAGTAAAAAGATTAGATAATCCACAAAAATACTATGTTGATTTATCACAAAATTTATATGATTTAAAAACTAAATTATTACAAAAAAAGGAAGAAAACTAGTGGAAAAAATCGAATTAATAAAAAAGATAAGAAATCCAATCATACAATGGTATCAGGAAAACAAAAGAGAATTACCATGGCGAAAAGGAAAAATAGCTTATCATATTTGGCTTTCTGAAATTATGTTACAACAAACAAGAATAGAGGCTGTAAAAACATACTACGAACGTTTTTTACAAGAAGTTCCAACCATTGAAACTTTAGCTAACATAGAAGAAGAAAAGTTATTAAAACTATGGGAAGGATTAGGCTATTATAATCGTGCTAGAAATTTAAAAAAAGCAGCTATTATTATGCAAGAAAAATACAAGGGACAAATGCCAAAAACGTATCAAGAATTAGTAGAACTACCAGGAATAGGAGAATATACAGCAGGAGCAATTAGTTCAATTGCTTATGATGAACAAGTACCAGCTGTAGATGGAAATGTACTTCGCGTAATAAGTAGAGTAATAGGAAGTAAAAAGGATGTATTAGAACCTAAAACGAAAAAGGAAATTACAAAAGTTTTAAAAGAAATTATGCCAAAACAGGCTGGAGATTTTAATGAAGGATTAATGGAACTAGGAGAACTAGTCTGCATTCCAAATGGAGAGCCTTTATGCTCAAAATGTCCATTACAAAAAATTTGTGTAGCGAAAAAGCAAAATTTGATAGATGTAATTCCAGTTCGTAATCAAAAAGTTAAAAGAAAAAAAGAAAATATAACCGTATTTTTACTAGAAGTAGAAGGGGAATATGCCATTCGAAAAAGAAACAAAACAGGATTACTAGCTAATTTATACGAATTTCCAAATGTTTCTAAAAAAGTAACGAAAAAAGAGATAGAAAACATATTGCAAGACTGGAAGTTAACAAAAACAAATTGTGAAATAAAGAAAATAGGTAGCCATCATCATGTTTTTTCTCATATAGAATGGGATATGACAGGTTATAAAATGCAAGTAACCAAAAAGAACAAAGAATTTACATGGGTAAGAAAAGAAGATATTTTAAAAAAATATCCAATTCCAGGGGCATTTACTCCATTTCGTGAAAAATTATAAAATAATATGGCGGAGTGAGTGGGATTCGAACCCACGGGCCGGGATTACCGACTACTACAGTTCCAGTGTAGCTCGTTATGACCACTTCGATACCACTCCATTTCCGACCTATTATACACTATTTTTTTAAAAAGCACAACCATTTTTATTTATTTGGCTAAGGATTTAAAAATCCAATCTATCATTTGATTTTTAATCATAAAATATTCTCTTTCTTCAAATTGCATATTTGAAATACAATATTTTTTATTAGCGATATGACTGCAAAATAAGCACTCATGCAGATTATTACAATCCTGAATAAAAAAGGAATTGCTAATACGATTTGAACAAATCACATTATAACTATTGGTACAAGAATTAGAATCATCTACACGCAAGCAAAAGCCAGAATCAGCGGTTCTTTGAGAGGCAATTGTAAATTCACAATTGGCACATCCATCACAAAATACAATATTTTTACAACCACGACAATCGGAAGAGCGATAAGCATTTTCACATTGATAAATAGGGTCACATTCTGAAACATTGATACAGTCATACTGCCTTTCAGTTGTAGTATAATTAATTTTTTTCCAAATGGTAATGACATCTTTTAAATTTTTTACCTCTTGTTTAGGAAGCATCCAACCTTTTTGTTTATCATAATTTCGCATGTTATTCTGTGTAATAAAAAGATTACTATGTAAAATTTCAGTCCAAGTTTCTTCGTGAGTTAAGCTGTCTAAAACTTTTTTAGGAAGTTTAATATCAAAAGCCAACTTAGAGAATATAGTTTCTAAAGGCAATGAATTAGGTTTTCCAAATATCATGTTAAAAGAACGATTTACAATTTCTAAAGCTTGTTTTTTATCCATAATTTTCTACCTGCTTTCTACTAGTTGATTGAGAATACATAATAGAAGCAAGAGAATCTACAGTATCACCAATTTCAAAAGATAAATTATTAGCAGGTTCTTCTACTACTGGTTTAAATTCTTGTAATAAAGGGTCTGTTCTTAATATTTGATTCATTCGCCTTCTAGGAACAGCCACAAAATCTAAAGTTTTAGCTTTAAAAGCAGGAAGAGGAACGCCATTGCAACTAACACGAACAATGCATTCGCGATTTTTTAATTCAGTTAGCAATTTTAGTCGAATACGATAGGAATTTCGTACGGCTACATACATATGCATATTGTTTTCTAATGCGAGAGCATCTGATTTTGATACACGAAATACATAGTAATTTGAAACATTGGCAAAAATAGCATTCCTTAATTCTTCACTAATTTGTGTAAAATATTGTTGAATTAGAATTAAGGAAAGATTGTATTTTCTGGCTTCTGCTAAAAATCTTTGCAAAATTGGATTTTCAATCAAAGCTACTTCATCAATTACTAAAACAATATGTTCATCAAAGCAATAAGATTGGATTAATTCTAATAGTTGTTGCATAATAAGACCAGAAATTGTTTTAGTTACCTTTTTTCCAAGAATTGACTGATCTAAAGAGAAGATAGTAAGAAAATTGCTAGCAATAATATCTTTTACTTGTGGTTTTAATCCTTCTTTTTGAAAAGCGGGTAGTAACTCCATTTCATCAATAAAAGAAATAATAGGAGCGATAGCTTCTTGATAAGAATTTGCTTTTAATTCGTTAAAATCGGTTAAAAAGAAATTAGTAATACTTTCAGGTAGTAAAGTTTTGTTTTGATTGATTAGTTTATTTCGATATTCCATTTCTAAAATCAATTTTCTTAAATTCGTAAAATTCAAGCAATTTGTTTCCATTAATAAATGAATACTATGTCTTAAAACTCTTTCTAATCTTGCATTATATTGGTCAGCCATTAAAGTTTGAAATAAAGATAAAATTAGTTCAACCGAAGAAAGGATATCTTTTTTGGTTGAATTTATAAATAAATCAGTACTGGTATCAAGGCTTTTAAAATCAATTACTTTTGTGTTATCTAGACCACCAATTTCTTTTTCTAGAGCAGCATGAGGGTCAATTACAACAACTTTATAATCTTCTGAAAAAGAGATTTCTTGATTGATGTTAGCAATAATAGAACTTGCCAATTTAGATTTTCCTGTTCCACTAGAACCGATAATAATAGAATGATTTGCAAAGTCAAAATGGTTTTGTGATAAGTAGTATTCTTCTGCTAGATAAGGGAAAGTATCGATTTTTAAAATAGCATTGTGTTTGTCGCTTTTTAATAAAGGCAATGCTTTTTGAATATCTAAATATTCATTTTCGTATTTTCGATAAAAGAAGCGACTATAAATCGAAAAATCAATACTAAAAAATTCATGAGGAATGACCAAAAGAGCTTTTCTTTTTAAATATTTCTTTCGATTTTGTTTTTCAAAAAATAAATGGGTTTTGGTAAAAAAGTGGCTTTTTCGATAACTAAAAATAGACATTTTAGCAAGTCGTAATTCTTGTTTTCGAGAAGATTCTACTTTATCAAAAATATCTAAAACGTTTTTTTCTTTGTTTGTCAAAAGAAAGGGCATTGCTTTTTTAGTAGAAAAATCCATTAAATTTTCGTTGATTAAATCTAGCTTTTTTATCATAAAATCACCTAAAGAATTAATAATAGGAGGCAATACACGTGAAGTTTCACAAAAGAAGTGCACCTCGTTTAGTTCGATTTTTACATATAAATTCCAAGGCTTAAAAAGCCCATTTAATTTAGAAATAGCATTTAATAAAGAAAGCCAAGTTTTAGGTTCTACATATTCAGTTGTTAAAATAATTTCAGACAAAATTTTTTCTTTCATTGTTTTAAACCTCCTACTATAAATACAATAGCATGAAACAATAAAAAACAACTGACTTTTTGTGAATGAAAAAAGTCAGTTGGTATTTAAATTAATCTTCAATGGGAACTAAAAAATCGGTCACATCGTCATGGTAGTATTCTAATTCGGGAAGTGGTCTGATATTATATTTACAGCTTGGTAAGAAAGATAAGTAAAATTTTTCAGACATTTTTTGAATCATGTTAGATTCAGAGGATGGTATATGAAAACATAACCACCTACTTTTGGGAATGATGTATTTTTCAAATTCTGGTATTGGTTTGTTATATAAAATCCAATATTCTAATTCATTGGTAGTAAATCTGTTTTTTCCGAAGAGTATCTTCGTGATAAACGATCATTCCATAATCGATTTCTCCATATTGTGTAGTATATTTTTGATACATTTCTTTAAAGAAGATAGGTACTTCTTTTGAAATCGTTTTATGTGTGGTTTTAAAGCCTCTTCCATATAGGACTAATTCATCTAATTTTAAAATACTATATTCAAATTTTTCGTTTTGAGTTATTATAGTTTCGTCAAAATGTAACTTAGGATATAGTTTTAGTTTTTCAGGATTATTCTTTACTTGACTTGGTTTGATACCATGGAATTTTTCAAAGGCTCTTGAAAAGGAAGTTGGATTTTCATATTGGTACTGAATTGCTAAATCAATTATTTTAGTATCGCTTTTTAACAAATGAAAACCTGCTTCGGATAAGCGTCGTTTTCGAATATAATCTGATATGCTAATATTGCAAAGTAAAGAAAACAGACTTTGCATGGTATATTCATTTACTCCTAAAAATTGAGCTAATTTCGAGTAAGAAATTGGTTGTTCTAAGTTTTGCTCAAGATAGGAAATCATTTCATTTAAAGAGTGATAAAGATTCATAATGATAAACTCCTTTTTTAAACTAATTATATTATATCGTAAATTTTTAGGTTTGTAAAACATGATGTCACTTGTTGACAGTAATTTAAATGATTGATAAGATATTCACATAAGTGATAAAAGGAACAAATGGAGGATAGATATGAAAATAGCAATAAGTTTTGATAAAGAAAAACAAGAAAGTAAAGGGATTACCTTAATTGCATTAGTAATTACCATTATCGTTTTGTTAATTTTAGCAGGAGTAAGTATTGCAACTTTAACAGGAAACAATGGAATATTAACCAAAGCGACAGAGGCAAAGGATATAAGTAAAACAGCAGAAGAAAAAGAGCAAATAGGGTTAGCCTATAATGCAGTATTGGCAGAAAAAAAGAAAAAGGGAGATAAAACAGAAGTTACAGTAACTGAATTAGAAGAGGAATTAAAGAAATTAAATTCAGAAGTAATGGTAAAAGAAAATAGCCAACCAATCGAAGTTACGTTTAACCAAACTGGAAATAAGTATAAAGTAGATGGCACAAATGGAAACATAGAGGAAGATAGAAACTTTTGGGGAGATGTAGCA
>CATOLW010000089.1 GCA_951800935.1 uncultured Clostridium sp. | reverse complement strand
TATTTGGTTATGTAATAGGATATTTATGTGTTACAGTAGAAGGGTACTATATTGAAAGATTTATTAATATGTGTCGAAGTAATAAGATTACGATTTGGAATTTAAAGAGAAAAAAAGACATACAGCTAAATTTTAGAATTGGTATTCATGACTTTAAAGAAGTATGTAAATTAGCCCAAAAAACAAAATGCAAGATAAAAATAAATAGCAAAAGAGGAGTTCCTTTTTTGATACATCGTTATCAGAAAAGAAAAATATTTTTTATTTTACTTTTAGTAATTGTGATGTTAACAATCTTATCTTCAAATTTTGTATGGAATGTGGAAATTAGGGAAGAAAATGGGAAAGAATTAGAAAATATAGAAAATGATATAATAAAAGCAGGTCTAGAAATTGGAAAATGGAAAACCAAAGTAAATACAAAGGAAATTATTCATAAAATTCGCTTACAAAGAAATGATATCGCATGGATGGGAATTGAATTAAAAGGAACCAATGCTATTGTAAAAATTGTAAAAGCAGATGAAAAGCCAGAAATATTAAATGATGAAGAATATTGTAGTATTATGTCTGATAAAGCAGGAATCATAACGAAAATCAATGCACAAACAGGAACTGCTAATGTGAAAGTAGGAGATACTGTCAACATAGGTGATATACTAATTAATGGATGGATGGAAGGAAAATATACAGGAATTCGTTATGTACATGCGAAAGGAGAAGTACAAGCAAAAGTATGGCATACCAAATATATAAACATACCCTATCATGCTACGGAAAAAGAAGAAACAGGGAATATAGAAAACCAATATACAATAAAATTTAATAATTTTAAAATAAATTTGCCAAAAAAGCTTTCAAAATTTGAAATTTATGATACAATAGAAACAGAAAATAAAATAAAACTATTTTCAGACTTTTATTTACCAATTTCGATTCTAAAAACTACTTATAAAGAAGTAAAACAAACAAAAAAAACATATGAAGTTGAAGAAGCTAAGAACTTAGGGATAGAACAACTGCAAGAAAAATTAGAGGAAGAAATTGAAGACAAAGAATCAATTGTAGGCAAAAATATTAATACTTATGAAAAAGAAGATAGTATCGATATTTATGTTACATATGAAGTTTTGGAAAATATAGGGACGAATGAAAAAATCGTGTTTTAGGAAGGAAGAGAGTTTTAATGGAAGAAAAAAGCCTTAGAATAACGGGAGCAGATAAAACATTTTTTAATAAAATAACGAGCACCTTAACAAGAATATTAATACCAACTAAAATTGGCATTAATGGCATGCTAATTTCAATGAAAAGAAACAGTGTACTAAAAACTTTTGAAGCCTATTTAGCAGATAATCATAGCTATGATAAAGAAGAACTAGAAAAAAAATATGAGGCAGCTTATGAAGCATATTTAGGGGCACTTGACAAATATGTAATGGATTCTATTTATAAAAAAGTAAAAAATAATACCGCATCTGAATTTGAAAAAAATGCACTAGCTAAGTATTATGAAGTAACAAGCTTAAAAGAAAGTGAATATATAGAATACAAACACAGAAAACAAAAATATTTAATTGAATTAGATTATCAAGGAATTAAAGTAGATGGAAAAGAAAAAATGCTAGAAAAATATAATCTATTTTATATTTCCAAAATGGATTCTTTATACAAAGCAATATTGAAAAACTATTCAATCAAAATAGCAGACAATACAAATACTTATGATGCTTCCAAAGAATGGATTTATACAAAAATATTTTACACGTTAGAAGAATACATTCAAAATATCTTATCATTAAAAATAGAAAATAAATATGAAGAAGGTATCAAAGACATTGTAACTGAATATGAAAAATATCAATCTTATGAAGTAGGAAAACTAGATACCAAAGATACCATTGAAAAAAATATGGTATTACTTGGCATTAGTAGAAAGCTATTTACCCATAGTTTACCACTAATTGTAGCAGAACAATGTTATGAAAAACTATTAAAAGATGCAAGAACATTAGTACAAGATACGAAAATGGCAGCAAAGAGAGAAAAAGCATATTCTATGTTAATCAATCTAATGGAAGATTATAATATTAAACTATTATCTACCAAAGTATATTGGGATACACAAAAAAAGAAAGATGAATATAAAAAGTTTTGGAATCGCTATAAAGAAATTACGAAACTAAAAGAAACAGATTTTATTGAATATGTAAAGCAAAAAGAAATTCTATTTATGAAAGACGATATGAAAAAGCTAGGAAAAGGAAAAACAGACTATACAAAAATTATGATATACTATAAAAGAAAGCTAGTAGATTATGGAGCAATGAAACAAATTAAAAATTCTTTCAAGTCAGAAGGAAAATACATAAAAATTAAGGAAGTTGCATAAACATGTATGAAGTGCTATATCAAGAAATAGAAGAAAAAAAAGAATATAATCAAATAATCAAGAAAGTATTGTCTCAGTGTTTTGGAGAAGAAGGGCTGGAGAGTTCCAAACTTATCATTACAATTACTTTAACAACACCTAAAAACATACAAAAAATCAACCAAAAGTATAGAGGAATTGATAAGGAAACAGACGTACTTTCTTTTCCTATGTTTCAAAAGGACGAGTTAGCAAAAAAAATACAAAACAATGATTTTAAACATGAAGATATTTTAGGAGATATTATTATTTCCATCGAAAAAGTAGAAGAACAAGCCAAAGAATATGAACATAGTTTTGAAAGAGAGCTAAGCTATATGTTAGTACATGGATTTTATCATCTTATGGGATATGATCATATAAAAGAAGAAGACAAGATAAAAATGAGACCAAAAGAAGAAAAAATATTAGCGGATTTAAAAATCAACCGCAAATAGAAGGGAGAGGTACAAATAGATGAGCAGAAGGGAAAAGAAAAATACAAAAACAAAGAAAAGTGGAACAAAAGTATTGATTGCTATTTTAATTATCATTATTATAGCAACGGGAGGAGTACTTGCCTATCAAATTATAAAAGATAAAAATAACAATCAAGAAACAGCACTAGAAGAACCATTAACAGCAGTAATAGAAGAAAAAGAAGTGCAAATTTTTAAAGGAAATGATAGGCCAATTGCTGTTATGATAGACAACCATAGTGATGCATGGCCACAAGCTGGATTACAAAAAGCTTACATGGTTTATGAAATGATTGTAGAAGGTGGAGAAACTAGATTAATGGCTTTATTTAAAGGTGTTGATGTAGAAAAAATAGGACCAGTAAGAAGTGCTAGACATTATTTTCTTGATTATGCAATGGAAAATGATGCAATTTATACTCACTTTGGAGAAAGCCCACAAGCAGATAGCGATATTAAAAAATATAGTATCCATGAAATTGATGGAATTGCAGAAGACGGAACAACCTTTAGAAGAGTAAAAGATAAAGCATCACCACATAATGCTGTAACAAGTATTGCTAAATTAATAGAATCTGCTAAAAATAAAAGATACAGAACAACATCAAATGAAGAAAGTGTATTGAATTATGTAACAGATGAAGTAACATTAGAAGAAGGACAAGAAGCAATCAGCGTAACCATTCCACATTCACAATTACAAACCGTAAAATATGTTTATGACAAGGAAAATAAAGTGTATCAAAGATATGCAAGAGGAAAATCACAAACAGACTGGGATACAAAAGAACCAATTACAACAAAAAATATTATTGTAACTTTCTGTGATAACTATATTTTATCAGATAAGGAAAATAAGGGAAGACAAGGAATTAAAAATATTGGAACTTTTGATGGGTATTACATAACCAATGGAAAAGCAATCAAAATAAAATGCATCAAAAATGCAAGAGAAGAAAAAACAATGTATCAAGACTTAGAAGGAAATAAAATTGAAGTAAATGATGGAAACACTTTTGTTAATATCTGTCCAGTCAATAGTAATGTAATTTTAGAAGCACTAGAAACAGAACAAACATAAATTAAGAAAGGAAATAAAGAATGAATATTTATGATACAGCCAATCAATTAGCACAAGAAATTAAACAATCCGAAGAATATGTAAATTATAAAATGGCAAAGCAAGCTTTGGATTTAAATGTAAGTTTAAAAGAAAAGATGAAAAAATTTGAACAAAAAAGATATGAAACACAATTAGTAGTTATGCAAACAGGAAAGCAAGATGAAGAAAAATTTAAACAAATGCAAGATTTGTATGCTGAGTTGATAGAAATTGATGACGCCAAAAGATTTTTTGAAGCAGAAACAAAGTTTAACATTGTAATTGCTGATGTGAACAAAATAATTGGAGAAGCTATAAGAGATGTAATACAATAATTATAAAAGATGGATTGTGTAAGATAACCAATAAATTGATATCTATTTTATCGATTTATTGGTTAATATTTTGGAATTGAAGATAAAGATAGGAGTAATAGATATGGATTTTATAATAGTAGGAATGGTAGCATTGATTGCAACAATCATTTTAAAGTTTGTTTTTGATTATAAAGTAAAAGAGTTAAAAAATATTGGTAATGATGAAGAATTAGATAATTTAGCAAAAGCATATCCAAGTAATATAGAAATGTGCCAAGATTATCTTAAAAAATTAGAAAATGAAAAAGTAAAAATTGAAGAAAATGAAGGAGCAGAAGCAAGTTTATATATGGCGATGACTGATAAAATTTTGATTGCTAATATTCAAAAAAGTTATACGAGAATACAAACTATTGCTCATGAGTGTTTGCATTCTATGCAAAGTAGGAAGTTATTGCTTTTTAATTTTATTTTTTCTAATATGTATTTGCTGTACTTTGTAGTAATTTGTGTCTTACTAATTTGTAAAGTGTTGCCCTATAAGATGATGTTCTTAGCTATTTTTTTAATATTAAGTATGATTTATTATATGGTGCGAGTTTTTTTAGAAAATGATGCTATGATTAAAGCAAGATACCTGGCAAAAGATTATATGGAAGAAAAATCGATTTCTTCAAAAGAAGAAATTAAAAAGCTTGTAAGAGGTTTTGATAAGATAAATAATGTTGGTATTAAGTGCATTAATTATATGTTTTTTATGCAGATTATGATGAAAGTATTCGTTATTGTAATATTAAGTTTCTTATTTTAAAGCAAACAAGGAAGATTAATCTTCCTTGTTTGTTTGATTATTTTGTAATAATAAATTTAACATTTGTGGATAAATGCTAGTTGCATTTTTGTGCCAATTATCCACAATACGTTTTGCTCTATCACGAGAGCCAGCAAAAGTTTTGACAGAAAAAATGGTTTCATTATTTTCTACAATTTTACATTTTATTATATATTCATTTTCGTTTTTAGGCATAAATTCTGCAATAACAGAAGATTCTTCTTCGATATTAGAAAATTCTTTTGCAAAAATATTATCTGCTTTTAATTTCATGATTCCTGGTAATACACTTTTAGTAAGAATATAGGCATTTTTTCCTTCGGATGTAATTTTTATAACAGGTTCTTCTTCTTTTGTATAAGTACCTACTAAATTGGAATCTATTAAATCTGTTAATACCTGTTTAAAATAAAAGTAGTTCATATCATTAATAGATGTAATGATTTTAAACAAAGCATCTTGTTTGATTTCTCCTTGGATAAGATTTAATAGATATAAGATTAATACCTTATTTTCAGCCAAAGTAGTAGCATTATCTGAATTTGAACTCATCTTCAATAGCACTCCTTACTTTGTTTTTTGTGATTATATCATAAAAAATGGAAAAAGTAAAATAAATATTTAAAAAAAATAAAACAAGTGATA
>CATOLW010000088.1 GCA_951800935.1 uncultured Clostridium sp. | reverse complement strand
CAGTTTTAGAAGGAACACTTCTAATATTAAACTTGTTCTTTATGATTATAGTACCACCATTAATAATAACTGGAATTTTTATAGGAATTATGCTATATTGTACGATTAAAAAAATCAGGAATATTAATAAGCAAAATTTAAAAAGAAAAAACACTGAAAATAATTTATTAAAAGCAGGATATAGAAAAATACATGATGATTTATTTTTAGATGAAGAAAATAAAAAATTGAACATTTTAGGAAAAGAATATCAATATTCACAAATTATTGATTGCGAATTAATAGAAAAAACTAATGCTAAAACAAATTCATTTGGAATTGCAAATGGAAAAATAACAAGAGATGGAAAGATAAGAGCTACTAGTTTTTCAACACAAACAAATTATAGTAGTAAATCTTATCTCAATATAACAGTTAAAGATTTTACTAATCCAAACATATTACTTCCTATTAAAGAAGAAGTTAATAACATACTATCTTTATTTAAATTAATTATCCATCAAAACAACAAATGAATATATAATTTTTTTGCACACCTACAGAAAAATGTAGGTGTGTTTATTTTATTAGAAAGGAGGATTAGAATATGAATGTAAATAACATAGAAATAATAACGATAAATCAACAAGTTGAAAAAGCAGCAGAATCAATAAAAAAGCTAACACCAACCGTAAAAGAAGTTGTAAAAAAAATACAAGAATGTTTTTCTAAAATAGAGATTGGAGAGTTAGATAATCAAATAAAAGAATTTCAGAAAAATATTATAAACAGCATGGATGGTGTTTCACAAAGAATTAATACTATTGATTCAGTTTTTAAAAATCTAGATTGGGCAAATTTAGGAGAAACTTTTGGAAAAGAAATAGAAAATTCCTTAAATAGCATAAACACAGCATTAGAACAAATGGATTGGCAGGGAATTGCCAATCAGATACAATCCTTTTTCCAAAATATAGATTTTAGTAATATTATTGATATTGGAGTAGAAATATTCAATAATTTAATAGAAGGATTAACACAAAGTTTACCAATACTAATACCGCTAGCAGTGGATATCATAATGACATTAATCAATTCTTTACTAGAAAATTTACCTAAAATTGTTGAAGGTGCAATGTTACTAATTGAAAGTTTAGTACAAGGATTAATCAATGCACTTCCTATATTTATTGAATGGTTACCAACAATACTAGAAACATTTATTATTTGTATGATAGAAGGCTTACCAAGATGTTTAGAAATGGGAGTCGAAATATTACTATCCTTAATACAAGGAATTATTGATTGTATCCCTAAATTAATTGAAATGCTTCCTCAAATTATTAATACTATTATAGAAAATCTAATTGGAAATTTACCAAATTTAATAGATACAGGAGTTAAAATATTAATTGCTCTAATAGATGGATTAATAGTAGCAATTCCTAAATTGATTGAAATGTTACCTCAAATTATAATAACAATTGTAACAACATTAGCACAAAATCTTCCTAAAATTTTAGAAATAGGAGGAAGAATAATCATTTCATTAATAACAGGAATAGGAGCAGTTAGCTATAAAATAGGAGAAGCTGCTTGGAACATTATAAACTCGATTGGTTCTGTATTAGGACAATTACCTTCAAAAGCAATTCAGTGGGGAAAAGATATGATAACAGGATTTATTAATGGAATTAAAGGAATGCTTGGAAATGTAGGAAATGCTGTTTTGGGTGTAGCTTATAAAGTAAAAGGCTTTTTACATTTTTCAAGGCCAGATACAGGTCCATTGCGTGAATATGAAAAATGGATGCCAGATATGATAGAAGGACTTTCTAGAACTTTAACTGCTAGTGCTCCAAAATTATATAATACAAGCAAAGAATTAGCATCAAATCTTGCAAAAGAGCTTAATTTGTCTCATGTATTAAACAAAATACCTAATATTAATGCAGATATTTTTACTACATCAATGAATACATCTATTTCTACACCTACCATACAACCTTCCAATATCATGGAAGAAACCTTTAATAAAGTTTTATTAAAGAATCAAGAAAAACCAATGAGAGTACAAGTTTCAGTTGGTAGCAAAAATTTAGTTGATGAATTAATAGATGGAATCAATGAAAAAACTAGACAAACAGGCAAAGCACAAATAAAAGTAAGTTATGCATAGGAGGAAAAAATATGTTATGGAAATTAAATGGAAAAACAATGAAAACACCATCAGAATATAAAGACAATATAGAAGACTTAGACAATGATAGTTACACAAGTAAAGTAACAGGAGCTCTAATAGACAATGTAATTGCTACACGGAATGTTAAAACTAGAAATGTCATGGGATTATTGTACAGAAGAAGAGGCTGAAGAATTATTACAAGCTACTTATCAAAATCCTATGATGATAACCATAAAGTGTCCTAGTGTAAAAGGAGGCTTAATAACAGCTCCCTTTAGAGTTTCCCAAAGAACGACTCAAATGTACTTAACAGGTGATGATGAAGACACTTCCAAATCAAGATGGAAAGTGGCTTTTAATTTAGTACAAAAAGCAATCGTACCAAGTCAAAAAGGAGGATAATATGTATCAAACAAGCAACGAATATAAACAACTTGTATATGAAGACCATACAAAGCATCTTCTTAATATCTTTATTGATGAAAAGCAAATAAATCCAGATCACATATTAGATTTTAAAGTTTCACATACTTTATTTTCTAATGATGAATTTACATTAGGAACAGTAACTGCTAAAACAATTGAAATGAGAATTTATAAAGATTCTTTACCGAATACTTACAATACTTTTTATGTTGAAACAGGTATTAAAAACGAAATCGTACCAATTGGCTATTTTATATTAGATCGTATCGAAAAAAATGATGATGATACCATAACGATTAAAGCAATAGATAATATGGTTAAGTTCGAATTTAATTATGATGGCAGTAACTTAAATTATCCAATAACTATATTAGAAATCTTGCAAGATATATGTTTAAAAGCAGAAGTGGAACTTCGGTTCTACTTCTTTTTTAAATAGTGATAAGCAAATAGCTGTATATGATAATACCGTATCAGCAAGAGAATATTTAAGTTATATAGCAGAACAAGCAGGGGGATTTGCTTGTATTGGTAGAAATGGAAAATTATATATTAAAACAATTGGAAAAGATACAACTAATGTTAATATTGAATTATTTCAAGATTTTAGTTGGGGAGAGGCATTTAAAATTAGCCGTGTGGCTTACGAGGATGGCGTACAAGACTTTAAAATTGGAGATGAAACAAATAATACAGTTTGGATTAATTCTAACAATATGTACATTGTAGAAAAAGAACAAATAGAAAATATCTATCATCAACTAAAAAACTTTGAATGTTATAGTTTTGAAGGAACTACAATTATAGACCCAAGTTTAGATGCTGGAGATATTGTCACGATTGACAATAAAAAAGTAATATATCAAGGAAACATGGAATATGTAGGAAAATTTAAGGTTTCTATAGCAAGCAAAATACAAACAAAAGCAAAGGAAGAAACAACTAGGACTATCATATCAGATAAAACAAAAATAAGAAGAGTTCAAAGTGAAATTAATCAACTAGATGGAAAAATAAGTCAATTAGTTCAAGAAACTGGAGAATACGAAGAAAAAATAAGCAAAATAGAACAAGATATAGATAGTATAAACCAAAAAGTATCGAATATAGCAGACTTTACAAGAACAGCAGAAAGAAAAAATGAAATACATCTAGCTGAAACTATAGATGGAAAAGGGTATATATTAGAGTTTAGTATTAAGGGAAATACAGACAACTTTGTTTATTTACCACCATATGATGGACTAGCTCCATCTGACAGCTTAGTTCCACTGGGAGGATATTTCACATTAGTATCAGACAAGCAAAACAGAGCACATATGTCAGATGAAGCAGAAGTAGTAAAAATAATCTTAGATGAACCATTGAGAAATTTAGATGATGTTTGTGATGAATTTAAAATTGTAAAAGGAATAACAACTGTAACACGAAGAATTGGTGTTAACGACGACTTAAGTCTATATGTATTAGAAAGTGAAGAAATAGAAGAACTAGGAGAATTAGAATTAAAAACTTTTAAAGATGATACTTATATTTATGTTGAAGAATATTATAATTTAGATTACAGCAGTAAATACATAATACAAAATGATTATAGTGAAAACTATGTAACAAATTATGAAGCCAATTCCATGATAAATCAAGAATCTAATAAAATACAAGAAACAGTAAAAGAGAATTTTGCTACTAAAAACGAATTACTAGAGGAAAGCTCACAAAGAATGCAAACAGCTCACGAAATTACGCAAGAAGTAAGTAAAAAAGTTGGAGAAAATGAAGTTATTTCAAAAATTAATCAGTCTGCAGAAGAAATTCAGATTGATGCTAATAAAATATCTCTTAAACGGAAAAGAACTAAATTTAGCAGACAATATGTCAATAAAAAGTAGTAATTTTAATGTTGATAAATATGGCAATTTAAGTTGCAATAATGCCGATATAACAGGTGGATATATAGGAATACCATTTAAGGATAGATATGATATGGGGGAAGCAAATTTAGGAATTATTGACGAAGAAGGTGCTATGTCTACATGGGTAAACGGAAACGGTTTTCACTGTAAAACTGATTATGCTTTCTTTCATGTGAATTGTGTTGATGATATAGGGATTACTATTGGAACAGAGTATCATGATATTACAAATATAACTCCTAGCGGAATTACAACACCAATATTAACAGAAACATCATTAGAAGAAAGCAAGAAAAATTTTGAAAAATTACAAAATGGATTAGATATTATAAAAAATACAGAAATATATAAATACAATTTGAAGTCTCAAAACGATGGAGAGAAAAAACATATAGGACTTGTAATAGGGGAAAAATATAAGTACGACAGTAACATAACAGCACTAGACAACGAAGGCAAAGAAGTTGGAGTAGATACTTATTCTATGATTTCGGTTGCATATAAAGCAATACAAGAATTAGCAGAAAGAATACAAGATTTAGAAAATAAATTAAAGGAGGAACAATAATGGGGAGATACTTAGAAAGAATAAACTTTGTAAATAATAAAGCACCATGGTTAAATGATATAAATTTAAATAAATTACAAGAAAATATTGAAAATGTTATAACAGAACTTCATTCTCAAGGAGTAGCAACAGGAGACACCCTACCAGTAGGTTCCGTATTGGAATGGTATTCAGACACAATACCTGAAAACTGGCTATTATGTGAAGGACAAGAAGTAAGTAGAAATGATTTTCAAGAACTCTTTAGTGTTTTAGACACAAAATATGGAGAAGGAAATGGAAGTACTACTTTTAATTTACCTAATTTAAAAGGAAAAGGAGTAATAGGAAAAGATAAAAATGATACAGACTTTAATGAGTTAGGAAAAACAGGAGGAGAAAAAGAACATACGCTAGCAATAGCAGAAATGCCACAGCATCAACACAAAATGTCTTTAGCAAAATATGGTTCAGACAATGCATCTGGTATTGTTTGGGAAAGTGGTAATACAGCAGGAAAATATAAATATAGTGGAGATATGGTCGAACCAGTTGGTGGTTCTCAGCCACACAACAATTTGCAACCATATATTATATGTAATTTTATCATAAAAGCCAAACAAAGTTCAGGGTTAGTAGCAACAGTAATTGATAATTTAGAAAGCACAAGTGCAACAGATGCATTAAGTGCTAAACAAGGAAAAAAAATATTAGAATTAGTATTTCCAATTGGAAGTACATATAT
>CATOLW010000087.1 GCA_951800935.1 uncultured Clostridium sp. | reverse complement strand
AAGTGAACCAATTACTATAACCAATAATAATGGAAGCGATACTTATACCTTTACAAACAATGGAGAATTTACATTTGAATTTGTAGATAAGGTAGGAAATAAGGGAACTGCGAAAGCAAATGTTACATGGATTGATAAAGAAATACCAACAGCAACGATTACCTATAGTACAACAAATCCAACCAATCAAAATGTAACAGCAACCATAACCTTTGATAAAGAAGATGTACAAATTACAAATAATGGTGGAAAAGACACCTATACATTTGAAAAAAATGGAGAATTTGAATTTGAATTTGTAAATAAAGTAGGAAGCAAAGGAAAAGCAAAAGCAAATGTTACATGGATTGACAAAACGCTACCTACAGCAGAAATCGAATACAGTACCACTGAACCAACCAATGGAGAGGTAATAGCAAAATTAGTAAACGCAAGTGAAGAAATTACTATAACCAACAACAATGGAAGTGATACTTATACCTTTACAGAAAATGCAGAATTTACATTTGAATTTGTAGATGCAGTAGGAAATAAAGGAACAGCAGTAGCAAATGTTACATGGATTGACAAAACGCTACCTACAGCAGAAATCGAATACAGTACTACTGAACCAACCAATGGAGAGGTAATAGCAAAATTAGTAAACGCAAGTGAAGAAATTACCATAACCAACAATAATGGAAGCGATACTTATACCTTTACAAACAATGGAGAATTTACATTTGAATTTGTAGATAAGGTAGGAAATAAGGGAACTGCGAAAGCAAATGTTACATGGATTGATAAAGAATTACCAACAGCAACGATTACCTATAGTACAACAAATCCAACTAACCAAAATGTAACAGCAACCATAACCTTTGATAAAGAAGGGGTACAAATTACAAACAATGGTGGAAAAGACACCTACACATTTGAAAACAATGGAGAATTTACATTTGAATTTGTAAATAAAGTAGGAAGCAAAGGAAAAGCAAAAGCAAATGTTACATGGATTGACAAAACGATACCTACAGCAGAAATCGAATACAGTACTACTGAACCAACCAATGGAGAGGTAATAGCAAAATTAGTAAACGCAAGCGAGCCAATTACCATAACCAACAATAATGGAAGCGATACTTATACCTTTACAAACAATGGAGAATTTACATTTGAATTTGTAGACGCAGTAGGAAATAAGGGAACAGCCATAGCAAAAGTAGACTGGATTAAAGATTCACCAGAAGACCCAGACAAACCAGGTGACTACAAGATAGGAGATGTAAATGGAGACGGCAAAATAACAGCAACTGATGTTCTATGGGTAAAAAGACATTTAGTATCAGCTAAAAAGCAAGAATGGATGTTAACAGAAACGAAATTTAAAGCTGGAGACATCAACAAAGATGGAAACATAACAGCAACAGACTTATTATTAATCAAAAGATTAGTTTTAAGCGAAATGAACAAATAAATAGTGTCTTAAGAAAGGAATGAGATTAAAAATGAAAAAAATAATTTCTATCATGTTAATGGTATTATTCGTTGTCTGTACTACTAAAGTACAGGCAGCCAGTGATAGTTTTGGAACAACTTTAACCATCAACAATTCTCAAGCCAAAAGAGGAGATACCATTACAGTTACTATGGGATTAAAAGATATTGCGATTGAAAGTGGAGAAAAAGGAATTGGTGCCTATACTACTGAAATTAAATTTGATTCTTCTGTTTTGGAATATGTATCAACAAATGGTGTAGGAAAATGGGAAACACCACTTTATCAAGATGGACTTATGACATCAAATACAAACGATGCGGAAGTAGTAACCACAACACAAAATATAGCAACCATTACTTTTAAAGTAAAAGAAAATGCAAAAGTAGGAGAAACTTCAATTAGCGTAGCAAATTTCTCTGGATCAACAGCAGGACCAGATATATTAGCTTCTACCAATGGAACTACCAAACTAACAATTACAGATAATAACAATAATAATGGTACTGGTAGTGGGAATGGTCAAAAAGATAATTTAGAAAACAAAACAACACAAGAAAATTTAAATACAGTATCTGGGCAAAATGTATTACCAAAAGCAGGTAAACAACAAAATCCATTTTTAATGATATTATATACATTAGTAGGATTAAGCATAATAGGTGTAGTAGGATTCGTCTATTTATTAAAAAATAGAGAGGATTAGAAGAAATAGAAGGGAAGACAGTTAGCTTAAATCTAACTGTCTTTTAAATGGAGAATGGCAAATGGATAAAGGAGAAAAAAAGTTAATTTGTTTTTTGTTAATTGGAATCCTAATAGGTTCAAGTATATTAATTTTCAAAATTAAAAGTGAAGCTCAATATGATCAAGCTTTATATGATGAAATATATTCAGAATATGAAGAAATATTGGCAAAAGAAAATGAAAGTGAAGCAAATAAAGAGGAAGAAAATACAGTTAAGGATGATAATACTATCTATATGAAGGTCGATTCAAAAGGTCAGAAATATAGAGTTGCTGGCCAAATTAATATTCCTAAAATAGGTGTCAATTATCCAATTGTGTACGAAACATCAGAAGAATATTTGAAAATTGCTCCAACAAAATTATTTGGACCAGATATCAATGAACCAGGAAATGTATGTATCGTTGGACATAATTACAAAAACAATCAGTTTTTTAGTAGATTGTCAGAATTAGAAAATAACGATAAAGTAAACTTATTAGACAATAAGGGGAAAAGAGTTAGCTATTTTGTATATGATAAATATGAAACATCTGAAACAGATTTGAGTTGTACCAATCAAAATACAGATGGAGAAAGGGAAGTAACATTGATTACTTGTACCAAAAAGAAGAATAATAGGCTGGTTGTGAAATGTAGAGAGATTACCTAATCATTTCGGAGACAAAGGAAAAAATCATGGTTGAAATAACATTCAATCATGATTTTTTCCTTTGTCCTCAAAATCATTTTCATAAATCGACAAAAACACTTGACAAACTACCAAATTTTTTGATAAAAATAGAGGAAGAAAAAAGATAGACTTTTTCAAAAAAGAAGGGAGAAATTATGAAACACTTAATTGATATTAAAGAATTAACCGTAGAAGAAATTGCAGAATTAATCGAAGTAGCTAAAGATATTATCAGTCATAAAGAGAACTATTCTCATAAATGTGATGGTAAAAAGTTAGCTACTTTATTTTTTGAACCAAGCACAAGAACAAGATTAAGTTTTGAAGCAGCTATGATGGAATTAGGAGGAAATGTATTAGGATTTTCAGAAGCATCTTCTAGCTCTGTATCTAAAGGAGAAACAGTAGCAGATACCATAAGAGTAGTAGGATGTTATGCTGATATTATTGCTATGAGACACCCAAAAGAAGGAGCACCATTAGTAGCATCAGAAAAATCAGTTGTACCAATTATCAACGCAGGAGATGGAGGACACAATCACCCAACCCAAACATTGACCGACCTTTTAACCATTCACTGTGAAAAAGGAAGATTAGAAAACTTAACAATTGGACTTTGTGGCGATTTGAAATTTGGAAGAACAGTACATTCCTTAATTACTGCTATGTCTAGATATAAAAATATAAAATTTGTGTTAATTTCACCAAAAGAATTAGTTATTCCAGAATATATAAAAAGAGATGTTTTAGAAAAAAATCATATCCAATATTGTGAAACCAATGACATAGAAGAATATATGGAAGAATTAGATGTTTTATACATGACAAGAGTGCAAAAAGAAAGATTTTTCAATGAAGATGATTATATTCGATTAAAAGATTATTATATTTTAAACAAAGAAAAATTAGAAAAAGCCAAAGAAGATTTATGTATTATGCATCCATTACCAAGAGTGAATGAAATTGCAACAGATGTAGATGAAGATAAAAGAGCCTGTTATTTTAAACAAGCAGAATATGGAAAATATATTAGAATGGCTCTAATTTTAAAGTTATTGGAGGTTTGAAGATGAAAATAGATAGTATTAAAAATGGAATTGTAATAGACCATATCCAAGCAAAAAAAGGAATGGAAATTTATAATGCTTTAAATTTGAAGGACTTGGATTGTTCTGTTGCAATTATTACCAATGCAAAAAGTGAAAAAAAAGGAAGAAAAGACATTATAAAAATTGACAAAGATATAGAAATTAATATGGATGTAATTGGATTTATTGAACCAAATGCTACGATTAATATTGTAAAAGATGATAAATTAGTAGATAAATATAATGTTCAATTACCAGAAAAAATTGTAAATATTGCAAAATGCCAAAATCCAAGATGTATTACTTCAATTGAAAAGGATTTAGACCAAGTATTTACTTTAACAGATAAGGAAAATCAAGTGTATCGTTGCAAATATTGTGAAATGAGTTTGAAATAAGCCGAATAAAACAAGGAATCTCCTAATAAGATATGTTAGGGGATTTTCATTTTTTTCAAGATTTGATAACAGTTTATAACTTGCTGTCTTTTCCCCTTTAAATTGATGTTTCATAAAAATATAATAAACTTTTAGAATAAACAAAAAAATCTATGAAAGAACTATACAAATTGGTAAATTAGTTATATAATGTAGGAAAGTTAGTGGCAAAATTTTGCTAAGGACGGTTTATTAATGTTTGGAGGAAAACGAGATGAAATTAAAAGAAATGTTAGTAGGTCTAGAAGGCTTAAAAGTAAGAGGAGATTTAGAACAAGAGATAAAGCAAATAGAAAGTAATTCGAACCAAGTAAAAAAAGGATATTTATTTGTAGCGATAAAAGGATATGACGTAGATGGACATGAATATATAGCAAAAGCAATACAAAAAGGAGCAACCGCAGTTATGATAGAGGAAGGTTGCGATTTAAAGGCATTGGCCATACCAGAAGGAACTACGATTGTTATGGCAAAAAATACAAGAGAAGCATTAGCTGTTGTATCTAGTAATTTCTATGATAATCCATCTAGAAAATTTAAATTAATAGGAGTAACAGGGACAAAAGGAAAAACAACAACAACCTTTATGATAAAAGAAATTTTGGAAAAAGCAGGAAAAAAAGTAGGTCTAATAGGAACGATTGCTACTTATATAAATGGAAAGAAAGTAAAGGAAAACGATCGAACAACACCAGAAAGCTTAGAACTACAAAGAGAATTAGCACAAATGGTAGAAGCTGGCGTAGAAGTTGTAGTAATGGAGGTGTCTTCACAAAGCTTAAAATTACACAGAATAGATGGTTGTGAATTTGATATTGTAGTATTTACTAACTTTTCAGAAGACCATATTAGTCCAAAAGAGCATGTGGACATGGAAGACTATTTTCAATCTAAATTAAAATTATTCCAAATGTGTAAAACAGGAATTACAAATGCAGATGATTTATATGGTGCAAAAATACCTAGACTATTTCCAGATAACAACATAGTAACCTATGGAATTGATAACTTTGCAAATGTGCTAGCAAAAGATATTACCATTACTAATTCTTACGTTGATTTTAAAGTGAAAATAACAGATAGAAATGAAAGAGTAAAAACTGGAATACCAGGTAGGTTTAGTGTGTATAACTCATTAGCAGCTATTTGTGTTGCTCAGAAATTTGGAATATCTTCAGAAGTAGTTAAAGAAGCTTTAGTAGAAGTAAGAGTACCAGGAAGATCAGAATTAGTTAGTAATAAAAAAGAAATACCAATTATGATTGATTACGCACATTCGCCAGAAAGCTTGGAAAATATATTACAAGCAGTAAAAAGCTATACGAGAGGAAGAGCAATATCTGTTTTTGGTTGTGGAGGAGGTAGAGATACAGTAAAAC
>CATOLW010000086.1 GCA_951800935.1 uncultured Clostridium sp. | reverse complement strand
CCATAAACTTCTGGATCTGCTTTATAGGTTGCATATTCTGATTTATAATAAGTTCTTGTTTTTACTCCTGTTCTACTAGCAGAAATTGATACTTTTCCTATCCCTTTATTTTGATTATTTACTGGAATTTTTAGATAGAATGTAGTTGTTCCTCGTACTTCTTTATAATTTCCATTTTCATCACAGGTTAAATAATCTCCGAATTACATTTCCTTGATTATCATATATATTAAATGAATACCCTGTATCATAATTATTTTCTCCTATTTTACATTCTACATCAAATGGTCCAAAAATATAATTTGAATTTACTTGTTTTATTCCAATTGTTTCATTTTTCTTTTGTAGAGAAAAAGAAACATCATCATCATGAGAACTTTGACTCGTATTAATTACACTTGAATAAGAATAATGGAATGTTCCGCTATAAGACCATACCCCATGTTCTACACAAGTTCCCCCTTGATTACCTGGTCCTCCTAAAAAGTTAGGTCCTTGCCCTTTTGGATGGTCACATTGAAAACTAGTAGTTGAATGAGGTGGTTCTGCTCGTACATGAGATGTTTGTGTGATAAGAACTGTCATAAACATTAGTAAAAATAATGAGATTTTCCCTATTTTAGCAAAACCAAATTTATGAATCAAAACTATTCCTATCGCTATTATAATTAATATTCCAAATGTAATACAAATATAAGTAAAAATACCAGTTCCTATTGAAATAATAATATCTGCTTCAGAGAAATTATTACTACTATTATCGTCTGCATTTCCTTTTATTTCTGCTTTATTTTTAAAAGTTCCTGTTGTGTTACCATTTAATTTTTTCGTTAATACTAATATTATATCTGTGCTTTCTCCTGGTTGTAGTCTTTTATTTGATAAACTACTATTAACTACTTCAGTATTTGAATTTATATTCCAACTCTTATTATTTTGAACTGAAAAATCAAATCCATTTGGTAAATAATCTATTACATTTCCTACTGTTGTTGCATCTTCTCCTACATTTGTTACTATCATCTTGTATTCTACTGTTAACATGGCTCCTTCTATTTCTTTTGCTTTTATTTCAATTTTTCCTAATTTAGCTTGATGATAATCAATTTGTTGATTTCTCTTATTGGTTTTTATTGTTGCTTTTGATATATATTTATCTAATTTTAAATCTTTTATTTTATTTTGAATTAAACCAATGTCAATATTATTTATTGTCGCATTTACTGTTATTACATCTGTTACTCCTACTGTTATTTGTTTTCCTTCTAGTAAAATATTTTTATCCATAGCATCTGAATTATGATAAGTACTTACACCATTTTTTCTATATTCTGTTACAGTATAAGCTTTATTATCATATTTAAATAGGATAATATAGTCATTTTTATCTAATGCTTGAAATTTATAACTTCCATTATCACTTGTTAATGTATTACCAATTATTTTTCCTTCCTTTGCTTCAACAATATCAACTGGAATTCCTGCTAATAATTTTTCATTTTCTTGTCGTTGTCCATCTTCATTTTCATCTAGCCAAGCAACCCCTGATATACTGTATTTAGTTGATGGTACATCTGGATTTTCTGGATCTTTTGGTATATCTGGATTTTCTGGGTTGTTTGGATCATTTGGCTCCTCCATATAATTATAAGGAAGTATAATATGTTTTATCGTATTAGAAGTTTTTAATGGTATTTTTTGTTCTTCTGCAATTGATTTTATAGTAGCAAAATTTTCTATTTGTGTTTTTTGAAATACAGATCCTGCCTTCGCTTTTACTTTTATTACTCTACTTTCTTGATATGGTATAGTAAAACTCAAATCGATATTAGGTACTTTTTCTCCGGTTTCTGCATTTTTTTGAATACCTGAAATATCTTCTGTTACTTCTTCTTCTGATACAATAACATTTCCGTCATATATCTGTTTTCTATAAGTTATACTAATTGGATTAACTTCTTCAGGTAAATAATCTTTTAACTCTAATGATACTATGTTATACACTTCATCATCTATATTCGTTCTTCCTGTATTTTTAATTACAATTTCATAATCAATTTCTTCTCCATATTTTATTTCTTCTCCCTCGTTACTTGATGTCATAGTAATAGACGCATTTGGGAAAGAAAATTCAATTCTGTTTTCATTAGATTGATAACTTTTTTCATTCGTACTTACTATTGCTACTGCTGTTAATTCTGCTTTAGAAGCTTCCGTGTCCTTTACAATATCAGAACTATCCATCGTTCCTTGAATACTATAAGCTTCTCCTACTGCTATATTTTTCAATATTACTGTATGCTCATCTTGTATTTGTTCTTCTGTAAGGAAAAATTTATCGCCATTATCGTATTCATATTCCCCTGTTTCTTCATTATATTCTGCTTTTCCTAATGTAACATAACTTGATGGAGTATACTCCTCTGGTAATTTAACTTTTAAGTTTACTTTTTCTCCTTGTTTTCCTTGCGTTATAACAATGTAATTCCATTTATCCTTTATATTATCTAATTCTGCTTGTAAAAACACTTGAACTTGTGCTATTTTTACTACATTGGTTATTTCATAATTAGCTACTTCTTGTTCTGCTACATAGGCTTTAATATTACTTTGTATTTGTTTTTCTTCAATTCCTTCTTCTAAATTGTTTATTTTTACTTCATAAAATTTAGTAATACTTTCTCCTGGTTTTAGTGTTCCTATTTCTATTTGTTTTTCTTTTATCGTTTCATCAAAGTTATATTGATATTTTCCTAATCGTGTGTAATACTCTGCCTCTAATTCTCCATAAGTAGTTCCTTCTGGTATGTTACCAATCACTTTTACATTTTCCATTACTGTATCTGAAGTATTGGTTACTTTTATGTTATATTTAATAAATTCTCCTTCATAAACAATATCTTCATTTGCTATATTAACATCACCCTTAACTGGTGCCACTTCTAATTTAATAGCATCTACATTTACTTGGTTTGCAACTTCTTTTGTTTTTTGTGCTGATTTATATGTTACTGTTGATTCTTCTTGAAGAATCTTCTTTTCTTCTTGATAACTTTCTAATTGAACATCAACTTCTCTTACTCCTATTTCTGGGTTTCCGTCAATTGTATATTCATTACTATAAATAATATTTACTTTTTCTTTTGCATCTTCTATGTCCTTCTTTAAAATAACAGTTGCTGTAATTTGTATATTAGTGGTTAATCCTAAAGCATTTTCATCATATGTTGTTTGTTGTCCTTCTAAATTTGCTATAATTCTTATTTTTCCATCTTCGGTTGTTTCTATGTATGGATCTTTTAAGCTTAATCCATTGGCATATACAATTGAACTACTACCTAATATTACTTTTTCTACTTGGCTTGGCAATTCTATCTGAATAGATGGGTTTTTGAACATATTATTTCTTATGCTATTAGCGTCTAAGCTAATATTAAAATTCACTTCATTTTGTTGTTGATTGGTCCAATTGTTGTGATTTATTTCCAAGTTTACTTCTGTTGTAGCATCCTTAATTTCGATAATATCTTCTTTTGTATTTTCTCCTATTTTAGTTATTGTTTTTATTTTCATGTTGTTGATATCTGGTAAATTATTTCTTATTTCTTTGGTTTGTTCTAGTCTTAAAATGCCTTCTTTTTGTATGTTGCTTGTTTTAATAATAAGACTTGTAAGGTCATTTTCATAGGAAACTGTAATGGTTCCATCTTCTCCAAATTCTGTTTCTTGATTTATTACTGCAATTAGATTTCCCTCTTTGTCTAATATTTCAAGTGTTCCTTCTTCTCCTAATAAATTTTTGATATCTTCTTTAGCAATCCTTGTGCTTTTATAAACAAGATAAGTTTTGTTTCCTAATTCTTCTATTTCTTCTTTTTGTCTTACTAGGTTGTTCTCCTCTATTATTTCTAATGTTTCTTGTGCTTCTTTTTTACTAACCGTAATTTGATTCATTTCTTTATATTGTGTAGTATAATTTGTTCCATTTATTTGGTTAGATTTCATATAACCATTATAAATATCTTCTGTCGCACGATGAGTAGAAGTTAATTCTCCGATTTTTTCGTTTACCTCTGTTTCGAATGAATTGTCTTTTGTTACTGTTACCTCATCTGCTTCTAAGGTTATTTTTGTGGAGGTTTTCAAATTTAATTTTCTTGTTATATTTTCTTCTACATAAGTATCATAATACCCAATTACCGTATATTCATGGCTCTCATTTGCATTATTTTCTGCTATGGTTAAAATCCCATTGTTAGCATCATATTGATAATCGTTATCTCGTAATAGTATTTTTACCGCTTTTGGATATTTTCCATCAATTTCTCCAAATGCAAGTGTTGTTTCACTTTTTTTGATTAAGCTATGTTCTTGATTTTCCCCATATTCAATTCCTGTCTTTATTTGGTATTGTACTAATGTCCCTTTGTCTTGTTCAGATAAGTCATAATTAATATATTTTTGCAAATTACTTTCTACTCTTGCTGTTGTTTCATCTGAGCCAAAACTAACCGACATACTTAGTTTAGTTAATACTATAATAGCTAAAAGTATCACTATTCCTGGCATATACTTTCTTAACTTTCTCTTTACTTGTGTTTTCATCGTAAATTCCTCCTATATTAATAGTAAGCGTTTATAAAAGTAAAATCAAGCTGTAATTTTTGCCATTTTAGTTTATACTTTCTTTTCTCATTACGGAAATTCTTAATCCAAATAAGAACTGTCATTTTTTAAGGTTTTTTGACATTTTGTTTACAATTTGTAATATTCTCTAGGTCTTTTCTTTAAAGTCCTTCCTTTCGTAAGCTTTTTTCTATTCATCTAAAAAGAACATACCTTATTTGGTATGTTCTTTTTTATAATTTTACATTACTTTTTTCTTAATGATAATGACTCCTGCTCCTATGATAATAAATGCTGTTACTCCTATGATAACTGGTAAGATGTAGTTTTGGTTTTCACCAGTTGCTGGTATTACAATTGTTGTTTCTGCTTTTGCTTCATCTGTTTCTATTGGAGTAGTTCCTGGTACGTAGCTTCCTGGTGTAGATTCTGGTTTTGAACCACCTGGTCTGTTTAATTCTGCCACTTCTGTTTCATTATCTAAAGAAATATCTTCTGCTGTTGTAAGTATCTTAGATACATTTAGCATAATTTCCGCTGTTTGTTCTGGCTCTAAGTTAGTTCCTTTTAATCCTTCTGTATATAAAATGGTTTTTTCTTCTATCTTAGATTCTTCGTTATTATATACGGTTTCTGCAATTAATTCTAAGTTTTTAATTTCTTCTAATGTTTTTACTTGCCATTGTGGATTTTTCTTGCTATCAAATGACCAATTTTTATCTAAGTAATCAATGATTCCTGTTGGTTCAATGGTTATTTTTTGTCCTTCTTGGATTCCATAGTGATAATAGTTTGGTGATAAGAAGTCCACTTCACTTTGGTTAATTGCTTTAATTTCATATCCTACTTCTAAAATAGTTCCTTGAATTAGCTCGTTATCTAGCTCTAGTCTAATAAATCCATTGCTTGGTGTAATGTTAGGACTTGGCTTCATGTAAGTAACATGTTGCTTATTTCCTGTTACATTTCCATTTTCATCAATTTCTAAATCGGCTATTGCTTGACCATTGGCTAAGGTTGCTTTTAAAGTTTTTATTCGTTTGGTTAGTTTTAAGTCTTGTCTTGCTCTTTCTACAATACCAAAGTCTACATTGTTAATTCTATAAGTATATCTATCTCCATAGGATGCTGTATAAGCAGATTCGTATTCGACTCCAATTCCCATGGTTGGTGTCGTAGAGTCCATTATTGTTTTAGTGATTTTACTTT
>CATOLW010000085.1 GCA_951800935.1 uncultured Clostridium sp. | reverse complement strand
TTTTTGTTGGAGCTTTAATAGGAGTTATAGCAGGAATTATTGTTTAAAAGGAGAAAAAGATGGGATTATCACCAGAACAAAGAAGAAAAATAGAGGAAAGAAGGAATGAAGTACTAAGGAGGAGTTTAAAAGAAGAACCAGTAGAAAACATTGCGAAAGATTTAGAGATTTCTGTAGTAACTGTAAGAAGAGATCAGGATTTTTTAAGAGGGAAGAATTTGTTAGAAATACCAACTTCAGAAGAAAGAATAGAAAAAAGACAAGAAGAAGTTAGAAGAAGATTTGAAGATGGAAAAGAAAAACAATCAGTAGAAATAATAGCAAAAGCTTTAGGGGTTTCTAAAAGAACTATATACAGAGATATAGAAGTTTTAATAGAAAAAGGGTTGTTGCCATCATTGATTTCAGAAATTAAAAGAATGACTGAAGAGGGAGAAACAGCAAAAGTAATAGGAGATGTTCTAGGAATTTCTGAAAGAACAGTAGGAAGATATAGAAGAAAATTAAGAGATGAAAACTTGTTGGGCCCATTAGTTTCAGATGAAGAAAGTATAGAAGAAAGAAGACTAGAAGTAGAACGAAAAACTAAAAATAATGAAACAGCAGCAATGCTGGCTGAAAGTTTAGGTGTTTCTTTAATAACAATAGAAAGAGATAGAAGGAATTTGAAAGATGCAAATAGACTACCAAGAATAGATCCACAAGCAATACAAAGAAAAAGAATGAAAAGCATAAAATTAAGGTTGACTAAATCTAAAAAAGCAGAAACAGATAAAACCAAAAGGCAGATAGCAGAAGAAATAGGTGTTTCTACTAAGACGATAAAAAGAGATGAAATACGAATAAGAGAAGAAGAGGAAAAAGACTTTCTTCAAAGAAGTGAAAGAGTAATAGAAATATATAATGACCTTTTTTTTGGACAAGCTAAATATTTAAAATATTTCGAAAAATATTTAGAACTGTGCAAACAAAGATACGAAGAAAGAATGATAAGTGAAGAACATATAGAACCAATAAAATATGCAGTATTAGCAACAGAAAAATATTCGAATGTAGCTTTTTATATAAAACTATGTATACGATTTGATCAATTTGAAGAAGCTATACAATTTGCCCGTAGCTATGTGAATTGTGAAAATTTCACACAAGAAGAGAGAGAAAAAGTGAAAAGATCGAGAGAAAAATGTGAAAAATATCGTCAAGCTATTAATATGCTAAAAAGGAAAAGAGAAATAACAGATGGAGCAATAGATGATATAATGAAAGTAACAGGATTAACTAAAGTGGAAGTAGCTATACTAAGAAAAAAGATAGAAAAGCAAAAAAAGAAAGACGAAGAAAGAAAACAAAATAAAATAATAGTAATTAGAAATCAAGAAGAAAATGATGATGCAGATGAACAAGGAATAGAAATAAGTTAAAAATATAAAAGGAGGAATTAAAAATGACAGACATTGAAATCGCAAGAAGCACCAAACTAGACAAAATAGTAGACATAGCAAAAAAAGTAGGAATTGAAGAGGAGGATATCGAACAATACGGAAAATACAAAGCAAAAATTTCCGAAAACGTTTATCAAAATTTAAAAAACAAAGAAAATGGAAAACTAATTTTAGTAACAGCTGTAAATCCAACTCCACTAGGAGAAGGAAAAACAACGATATCGATAGCCGTAGCAGATGGCTTACGAACCATTGGAAAAAATTCAATCTTAGCATTAAGAGAACCATCTTTAGGACCAGTATTTGGAATCAAAGGAGGAGCAACAGGAGGAGGAAAAGTACAAATAGCTCCAATGGAAGACATTAATTTACACTTTACAGGAGATATCCATGCCATTACAGCAGCTAATAACTTATTAGCAAGTTTAATTGACAATCACATTTACTTTGGAAATGAATTAGGATTTGAAAGAATTGTATGGAAAAGATGTGTAGACTTAAATGATAGACAACTAAGAGAAGTAGAAACTGGTTTATCAGGAGAAAAGAAGATTATACCAAGACATGACAAATTTGACATCACGGTAGCATCAGAAATTATGGCAATTGTATGCTTAGCAACTGACCTTAAAGACTTAAAAGAAAAATTAGGAAACATCTTAATTGGATACAATAAAGAAGGTAAGCCAATTTATGCCAAACAATTAAAAGCAGAAGGTGCTATGACAGTATTATTAAAAGATGCTTTAAAACCAAACTTAGTACAAACCCTAGAACATACACCAGCTATTATTCATGGAGGACCATTTGCTAACATCGCTCATGGATGTAACAGCATTATTGCAACCAAACTAGCTTTAAAACTAGGAGACTATGTTATAACAGAAGCCCGGATTTGGAGCAGACTTAGGAGCTGAAAAATTCATGGACATCAAATGTAGAAAAGCTGGCATTAAACCAGATGCGGTTGTGTTAGTTGCTACGATAAAAGCGATTAAATATCATGGTGGCATTGAAAAAGACAAAATACAAGAAGAAAACATAGAAGGAATTGAAAGAGGAATTGATAACTTATATCGTCATATTGATAACTTAAAAAATAAATTTGGTGTTAATGTAATTGTAGCATTAAACAGATATGTACAGGATACCGAAAAAGAAATTGAATTTTTACAAGCAAAATTAGCTGAAAAAGGAGTTGAACTAAGCTTAGTAGAAGGATGGGCAAAAGGTCGGAGAAGGTGCAAGAGATATCGCTGAAAAACTAGTAAAATTAACTAAGCAAGAAGAAAACTTTAATTATATGTACGAACTAGAAGATTCTATTCAAACTAAAATTGAAAAAATTGCAACTAAAATATATGGAGCAAAAGGAGTAGACTATTCAGAAAAAGCATTAGAAGAAATCAAAAAAATAGAAGAACTAGGTTATGGAAATTTTCCAGTATGTATTGCAAAAACTCAATATTCTTTCTCAGATGATGCCAAAAACTTAGAATGCAAAGGAGATTACAACATTACCATAAGAGACATCAACCTAAAAACAGGAGCTGGATTTGTTGTTGCCTTAGCTGGAAAAATTATGACCATGCCAGGACTTCCAAAGGTACCATCAGCGGAAAGTATTGACATTGATGAAAGCGGAGAAATTGTAGGAATATTCTAAAAGGGATTGGGGGACTACTTCTTAAAAAACAAGTCAGAAAAAATCTGACTTGTTTTTGCATTAACTACTAGTTTACTTAAAATAATGAAAAGCGATTGAAAAAAGGAACGAAATATGTTAGAATTTGTATATAATTAATAAGGGAGAAAAATATGCAAAAGATAATAAAACAAACTATAAAAAAATATATGGGACTTATTTTAATTATTGTGCTATTTGTAAGCATCAATATGTATGTAGTTACCTTGCCAGCTAAAATAATAGGAAACATCGTAGACCTTATGATGAATATGGAACAAAATCAACAAGAAATTGTAAGGCAAGTTTTTTATTTAGTAATAGTAGCCATTCTTTATTTGCTAACAAGATTGCCATGGCGAGCAATAGCAACTTATACCTCTAGATGTTTTGAAAGAGAATTAAAAAACAAGATATTTGCTCAATTTATAAGACTAAAAATGAATGATTTAAACAATATAAAAAATGGAGAATTTATGTCATACTTTACGAAAGACGTTTCTGAAGTTAGAAACTTCTTTTTCCGTTTACTTTCTTATGCTGTACGTATTGCAGTATTTTCTATCATAACCATTTATGCAATGATAACTAATGTAAATTTAAAATTGACCTTGATAACTTTGTGTCCAATTATGATAACAACTTTTGTTGTTATCAAGCTAAAATCATATGTAGAAAAAAGCTTTAAAAAATCACAGCAATATTTTACAGAACTTTCTCAATATGTACAAGAAAGTACAGACAGTGTACGAACGATCAAAGCTTATGCAGGAGAATATTATCAGTTAAAAGAATTTATGACTAAAAATGAAAAACTAAGAAAGAGCAATAATACAGTAGATGTAAATTCTACACTTTTATCAACTAGTATCAATTTAGGATTTGGAATTTGTTATGCCATTGCTTTGCTATTTCGGAAGCCAATTTGTTTTAAAAGGAGAAATTACCATAGGAGATTTTACCGCTTTTAATGCTTATATTGGCTTATTTTATGGACCAGTTTCTTGGATGCCAGGATTGATATCAAAATATAAAAGAGCCCAAATTTCTTATAGGAGAATCAATACAATATTTGAATTAGAAAGAGAAAAAATCAACTTAAAAAATATAGAAAACAAAGAAAAATTAGCAGGGGATATTGAAATCAAAAACTTAAGTTACAATTATCCAACTACAATAGAAGTAGCTTTGAAAAATATCAACTTAAAAATACCACAAGGAAAAACGTTAGGAATAATCGGAACTATAGGAAGTGGAAAAACAACCTTAATGAACTTAATGATGAAACTATATACCATTCCAGACGGAAAAATAACAATTGGAGGAAAGGATATTAATGAAATTCCAACAGAAGTAATTAGAAATAATATTTGTTATATTACACAAGAACATTTCTTATTTTCTACAACATTAAAAGAAAATATTACACTATTTAAAGAAGGATATGATAAGCAAGAAATAGTAGAAAGTACCACAAAATCTATGCTAAAAGAAGAATTAAGAGAAATGAAAAATGGAATTGAAACAATGATAGGAGAAAGAGGAGTCGATTTATCAGGTGGACAAAAACAAAGAGTTATACTTTCTAGAGCTTTTTTACAAAAAAGCAATATTATTATTTTAGATGATGCTTTTTCTGCTTTAGATAATAAAACAGAAGAACAAATATTAGAAAATGTAAGAAAACTAACAGAAAATAAAACTTGTATTATTGTTTCAAATCGAATATCAGATATTAAAGCAGCAGATGAAATTATTGTCTTAGAAGAAGGAGAAATTGTACAAAGAGGAGAGCATGAAAACTTAGTCCAAGAAAAAGGACTTTATCGTAAATTTTATGAACAACAATCCTCAAAAGAAGAAATAAGGGAGAAAGTATGAAAAATAAAACCTTAAAAAGAACATATGAATTAGCAAAACCACATAAAAAAACAATAGTAATTGTGTCTATATTATCTCTTTTTATAGCTGTGATAGAAATTGTAAGACCATAGTTAATAGAAATTGTAATTGATCAATATTTAACAAAAGGAATTCTAAAACAAGGAATATTTACCATTACTGCTATAGGAATTTTATACTTATTGTTAGTTATTGTCAGTAATGTAATTGATTTTATAGCAACAACAACAACGAATATGATGGGAGAAGAAATAATTTATTCTTTTCGTAATAAATTATTTCGTTATTCTCAAAACGCCAATATTTCTTTTCATGATAAAACTTCAGCAGGAAAATTGTTTGTAAGAATAACAAATGATATTGAAGACATTTCGACTTTATTTAAAGAGGTAATTGCAACTTTTTTAAAAGATGTTCTTATGATTGTGGCAATTATGGGAGTTATGCTTTTTATTAGTATTCATTTAAGCATGATGGCTTTTATCGTTATACCATTTATTATATTATTTTCCTATACTTTAACAACAATGTTAAATAAAATATATGATAAAGCAAAGATAATAAGGACCAATTTAAATACTTTTTTAGCAGAATCCATTTATGGTGCCAAAATTATTAAAATTTTTAATATACAAAATCAAAAACAAAAAGAATTAGAAAATTATACAAAAACATATCGTGATACCAGAGGAAAGGAAGGAATTATTGAAGCGCTATTACCAGGGCTTATGACTATTTTAGAAAATGGAGCAATTGCTTTTATCATTTGGGCGTGTGTACATCATTGGTTTGGAATTGATTTAGAAGTAGGATTTATTT
>CATOLW010000084.1 GCA_951800935.1 uncultured Clostridium sp. | reverse complement strand
TACAATTCTTAAAAAATCCAAAGAAATTTACAGACATGGGAGCTAGAATTCCAAAAGGTGTTTTATTAGTAGGGCAACCAGGTACAGGAAAAACATTATTAGCAAAAGCAGTAGCAGGAGAAGCAGGTGTGCCATTCTTTATTATCAGTGGATCAGACTTTGTTGAAATGTTTGTTGGTGTAGGAGCTTCTCGTGTGAGAGATTTATTTGACCAAGCTAAGAAAAATGCACCATGTATCATATTTATCGATGAAATTGATGCAGTAGGACGTCAAAGAGGAGCAGGACTTCGGAGGCGGACATGATGAAAGAGAACAAACACTGAACCAATTATTAGTAGAAATGGATGGATTTGCAGAAAACGAAGGTGTTATTGTACTTGCTGCAACCAATCGACCAGATGTATTAGATAAAGCACTATTAAGAGCTGGTAGATTTGATAGGCAAATTGTAGTAGGTTTACCAGATGTAAAAGCAAGAGAACAAATTTTAGAAGTACATTCTAGAAAGAAACATTTTGCAGATGATGTAGATTTAAAAATTATTGCGAAAAATACTTCTGGATTTGCAGGAGCAGATTTAGAAAATGTTTTAAATGAAGCAGCCTTACTTGCTGCTAGAAGAAATATGACAGAAATTGGAATGAAAGAAATTGAAGATGCTATGGTTAAAGTAACCATGGGACCTGAAAAGAAAACAAAAGTAAGAAGCGAAAAAGAAAATAGATTAGTAGCTTACCATGAAGCAGGTCATGCAGTAGTAAGTCGTTACTTAGAAACTCAAGACCCAGTGCATCAAATTTCCATTGTACCAAGAGGAATGGCAGGAGGATATACCATGTATCGTCCAACCGAGGACAAATCTTTTATGTCTAAAACAGAAATGGAAGAAAATATTGTATCACTTCTTGGCGGTAGAGTTGCCGAAGCCTTAATCTTAAATGACATTTCAACAGGAGCAAGCAACGACATCGAAAGAGCAACCAAAATTGCAAGAAGCATGGTAACCAAATATGGAATGAGCGAAAGAATTGGAACAATCATGTTAGGTGGAAATCAAGAAGAAGTATTCTTAGGAAGGGATCTAGCACAAAGCAAAGAATATTCAGAAGAAACAGCAGCAGTTATTGATGAAGAAACAAAAAGAATTGTAGATACTGGTTATAATAGAGCAAAACAAATTTTATCTGACAATATTGACAAATTACACCAAGTAGCAGGAATTTTGCTTGAAAAAGAGAAAATCGAAGCAGATGAATTTGAAGCAATATTTGGAGAATAAAAACAGACAAAAAGTAGCAATTTGATATTGCTATTTTTTGTCTTTTATTATACAATAATCTTGCCAAAAAAAGAAAGGAAAAGATGGTGCAAAAGCTTATGAAGAATTATTATGAAACACTAGAAGTAAATGCAAAAGCATCCAAAGAGGTCATAGAAAAGGCCTACAAAGTATTAGTAAAAAAATATCATCCAGACTTATATGTAGGCGAAAAAAAGCAATATGCAGAAAAAAAGATAAAAGAAATTAACGAAGCCTATCATGTACTATCAGACGAATTTTTAAAAGAGCAATATGACAACGAAAGATATAAACAACAAATACAAAACCAACAAAACTATAACCAACAAGGAAAATACGCAAACAAAAATACAACAGCATTTAACCAAAGAAGAAAAAATCCCTTGCAAGAAACCACCAAAAAACCAAAAATAGGAACATTTAGTTCAACAATCGAACTAACCAAACAATTAATACAAGATTTAGTCAAAAGCAAAGAAAAAAGGCAAGAAATAAAAGAAATGACAAAAAAAGATATAGTAGCCATCATACTTACTATTATAGTCGTAATTTTAATTGGAATCATCTTATGGCTTATTCCATTCACCAATGGATGGATGCGAGAACTACTATTTGAAAACCCAGTATTCAACTGGATAGGAAGTTTCTTTAAGTAAGAGAGGGATCAAGGGACGTTCCTTAAAATCCCTGTTTTAGGGATTAGGGGACCACCTTTATGAAAACGAGAAAGAGTGATATAAAAATGCATTATGCCGATATAAAAAAAGCAGATATAGCAAATGGATTAGGAGTTAGAGTTTCTGTTTTTGTAAGTGGTTGTACCCATCATTGCAAAAACTGTTTTAATAGTGAAGCATGGGACTTTAATTATGGAAAGGAATTTACAGAAGAAGAAATTGAAAAAGTGATAAAAGAATTAGACCATCCATATGTATCTGGTTTATCCTTATTAGGAGGAGAGCCATTAGAACATATCAATCAAAAAGGGCTCTTACCATTACTAAAAAAGGTAAAAGAAAAATTTCCTGAAAAAAATGTATGGTGTTATACTGGATATACTTTTGATAAAGATATAATGGAAGGAATGTACAAGAAATGGGAAGAAACTCCTGAACTTCTTTCCTATCTGGATGTTATGGTAGATGGGAAATTTGAAGAAGACAAAAAAGACCTAAAGTTGCGATTTAGAGGTTCTAGTAATCAAAGAATTATCGATGTCCAAAAATCATTAAAAGAAAAGAAAGCAATACTATTTGAAATCTAACTATTGACAAGAATTATGCTTTCATGTATAATAATAACGTTAAAAGGGTTATCCCACATACAGTTTCGTATGGACCGGAAGGAGGGGAATATAAATGTCAGAGATAAAAGTTAATAATGGTAATATAGAAGATGCCTTAAAAAGGTTTAAAAGACAATGCGCAAGAAACGGAGTATTACAAGAAGTACGTAAAAGAGAGCATTATGAAAAACCTAGTGTAAAGAGAAAGAAAAAATCAGAGGCAGCAAGAAAAAGAAAATTTTAAGAAAAATGGATTGGAAGTAGAGGGTGTAGAAAAAATACTTGATGCTTCCAATTTTTGTTATCATGATTTTGGGTGATTTTGGGGACGGAGGAAAAAATCATGATAAGATTTTAAAAATATAATCATGATTTTTTCCTCCGTCCCCAAAATCATCCAAAATCATGGTTAAAACAATAAAAAACGAGTATACTAAATTAGAAGGAGGAAAAGAGATGGAATATAAGCAAACCAAATTAAAGGAAGGAATTAAGCTTCACACGATTAACACAGACAAATTTAAAACAAATCTAATAGCAGTTTTTATGACCACAAAATTAACCAGAGAAAATGTAACTAAAAATGCGGTTATATCAGCTCTTTTAAGAAGAGGATCTAAAACTATGCCATCACAAGAAGAAATTAGCAAACAAATGGAAGAAATGTATGGAGCAAGCTTTGACTGTGGACTAGATAAAACAGGAGACAACCAAGTTTTAAAATTTTATTTAGAAAGCATAAACGACGACTTTTTACCAAAAAAAGGAGAAGGAATGCTTAAGACTTCTCTTGAAAAGTTATTAGAAATTGTATTTAATCCTTATATAGAAAACGATGGGTTTAAACCAGAATATGTAGAACAAGAAAAAAACAATATCAAACAAAGAATAGAAGGAAAAATTGACAATAAAGCAAGATACAGTATGGATCGTTGTATCGAGGAAATATACAAAGATGAGCCATTTGGCTTATATAAGTTTGGTTATATAGAAGATTTAGAAAATATGGATGCAAAGACTTTATATGAATCTTATAAACAATTAATCGATTCTTGTAAAATTGATATTTTTGTTTCTGGAAGTATCAATGAGGATATTAACCAAATTGTTAAAAATAATGAAAATTTAGAAAAATTAAAAGATAGAAAAGCGAACTATGTTGTACCAAAAGAATTAAATAAAAAACTTCCAGAAAAAGAAAAAACGGTAACAGAATCTATGGAAGTAACACAAGGAAAACTTATATTAGGTTTAAATGTATGTTTAGAAAAGGAAGACTTACGATATGATACACTAATTTACAATAGTATATTAGGAGGAAGTGCTAATTCTAAAATGTTTCAAAATGTAAGAGAAAAAGCACATTTAGCTTATGTAGCAAGTTCTAGCTATGTAAGATTTAAAAACAATATCTTCGTAAATTGCGGAATTGAAATCGGAAATTATGAAAAAGCATTAGAACTAATTAAGCAACAAATAGAAGACATGAAAAAAGGGGAATTTACAGAAGAAGACATTGAAAATGCTAAAAAAGGAATCATAGCAGCCATTAAAACAATTGATGATGAACAAGACACAGGGATTACCTATTATTTTGGCCAAGAATTATCAGAAAATAATATTTCAATCGATGAGTATGAAAAAAGAATTGAAAAAATAAAGAAAGAAGATATAATCCATATAGCAAACAATGTAGGAATCCATACAATTTACTTTTTAAAAGATTAGAAAAGGAGGGGGAATTTAAGTGCAAGTTACTGAAAATTTAAAAGTAAAAGAAAAAGTTTATAGCGAAAAATTAGAAAATGGTTTAACCGTTATGGTTATTCCTAAAAAAGGAATCCAAAAAAAATATATGATATGGGGAACTAACTATGGGTCAAATGAAAGCAGCTTTGTTGTACCAGGAGAACAAGAAATTACAACAGTTCCAAACGGAGTAGCTCACTTTTTAGAGCACAAATTATTTGAACAAGAAAATGGAACCAACAGCTTAGATGTATTAACTGCGTTAGGAGTAGAAGCAAATGCTTATACAACCAATGACCACACAGCTTATTTATTTGAATGTACAGATAACTTTTATGAAGCAATGGATGAATTAATGGACTATGTACAGCACCCTTATTTTACAGACGAAAATGTCGAAAAAGAAAAAGGAATTATTGGGCAAGAAATCATGATGTATGATGACTATCCAGACTGGAGAGTATACTTAAATACCATGCAAGCGATGTACCACAATAATCCTGTAAAAATCGATATAGTAGGAACTATTGAAACCATTAGTAAAATTGACAAAGAAATCTTATACAAGTGCTATCATACTTTTTACAATCCATCAAATATGACAATGGTACTATGTGGGGATTTTGAGCCAGAAGTCATTTTAGAGGAAGTAAAGAAAAGATTAATTGATACCAAACCAAGTGGAGAAATCAAAAGAAATTATCCAGAAGAGCCAGAAGAAATTGTACAAGAAAAAATAGAGCAAAAATTAGAAGTAAGTCAACCTTTATATACAATAGGAATCAAAGACACGGGAAAAACAGAGGTGAAAAAACACATTGCGATGGAAATTTTATTAAATCTAATCATTGGTAGAAGCTCAAATTTATATAAAGAACTATACAATGAAGGAATTATCTATGCACAACCAAATCTAGACTACGAATTTACAAAAATATATGCACATGTTCTAATTAGTGGACAATCCAATAAGCCAGAAAAAGTTTATGAAAAGTTCAAAGAAGAAGTGAGAAAATTAAAAACAGAAGGTATCAATCAAAATGATTTTGAAAGAATGAAAAAAATGATATATGGTGGATATGTGAAGGAATATAATGATGTAACAGATATTGCTAGAATGTTTTTAGCAGATTCTTTCAAAGGAATTAATAGTTTTGATTATTTAGAAGAAATAAAGGGAGTAACTAGCCAATATTTAGAACAAATCTTAAAAGATGTCTTTAAAGAGGAAAAAATGGTAATTTCTATCGTAAAAAATTAGAAAAAATAATGTAAGAAAAACGGTATTTTCAATAAAAAATTGACGATACCGTTTTTTGGTGTCGAAGCCTGTCGAAAAACCATAAAAAACGCGCACGAAAGTTGTTAAAAAGCCTTGAAAATACTTGACTTGGGAAAAATCTTGTGGTAATTTATAATTATACGAAGGATAAAGGAAGAAAAAGAGGGAGGAATAAAAAATATGTTAAATGATGAAATTTGCGAACTAAGGAATAAATTAAATAAAAGTATTTTCAATATTTTTTGAT
>CATOLW010000083.1 GCA_951800935.1 uncultured Clostridium sp. | reverse complement strand
ATTGTTCAATATAACTACTTCTAAAATTTATTTTATCAATATAAAATTCTCCGTTTTTTGTTCTTCAATAATGTTATTGATTCAATAAATTTTGAAATAAATTCTTGCTTTTCTTCTTTAGATTTTCTGTTCCATTCTTGTTTTAAATTTTCATTTAATTTGTTGTCTTTTATCAATTTTTCTCTTTCAATATCTCTGTCAGCCATTAGTTGTTGAGGAGTAAATGATAAACTATTTGTATTAAGTTTTTCATATTTTTTTGTTTCTAAAATATTAATTTTTTCTTCAATAATTTTGTAATCTTCTGAAAAGTCTTCCATTTCAACTATACCACTTACATAAGCCTTTTTTATTCTTTCTTTTTGCTTTTGCAATGTGTCAATTTCTTGGTCTAATTTTTCTGCCTTTGTTTCTTTTTTATCAGCTAGTATTGGTAAAAAGTATTTCTTTACTGCCATATCATATTCTACTAACTCAAGAATAAATCTTTGCAAACATTCTTCAATTTTATCTTCTCTGTAATAGGTTTTGCAATGCTCACAAGTATAGTACATATATTTTTTCTTTGTTCCTCCAGAGCCTTTACATTTCATTATTCTATTGCATTTTGGACATTTTAGTTTTTGAAAGAATATATAAACTCTATCTCTTGTATAACTTCTTTGATTTTTCTCTTTTTGATGTTGTGCCTCATTCCACATAGCACGACTAATAATTGGTTCTACTACATTCATATAAACTAGAGTATCTTTAGTGTTTGATTTTCCTTTTTCATAATCTCCCATATATACTTTGTTGTCTATCATTTTCATTATTGTTGTATCTCTCCAATGTTTTGGTGCTAATACTTTTTCTTTATTTAATGTATTGCTAATTTGTTGATAGCTTTTGCCTTCAAGATACATATTAAATATTCTTACTACAATATCTTTTGTAGTTTCATCAATTACAGTTTTCTTATTGTTATCTTTTTTATAGCCTAATGGTACAATTCCCGGTAAATGACCAGATTTAATAGCACCATTTAGTCCAAATTTTGTTCTTTCTGATACTATTTCAATTTCTAACTGTGATAACACTGTTAGCATTCTTACAAAAAATCTACCGATTAGCTGTGCTAGTATTTACATCATCTTTATCACATACCAAATAGGTATTGTGTAATTCTAGTTGTGCGATTAGTTCTTCTAAATCACGAACTGAACGAGTAACTCTGTCTAACTTATAAGCTACAATATAATTAATTTTGCCACTTTTCATATCAGCTAACATTTCTTGAAATGCTGGTCTATCTTTAATGTTTTTTGCTGATATTCCAGCGTCTTCATATACCTTAAATACTTCATATTCTTTAAATTTACAAAGTTGTAATAACTTTTCTTTTTGTTCTATTAGACTAAAGCCGTTCTCTAACTTGATCTTCTGTACTAACTCTAATATAAATTCCTGCGATTTTTCTTTCATTATTCATTTTATAAATCTCTCCTTTCACTATTGAATGGAAAGCCACTTAAATAAATTTTAAGCATAAAAAAACTCTAAAATTAAAGTAGCCTTTCTATGTAGTCTTTTAATTGAGATAAAGGGTATTTATACCTTAAATCTTCCACATAAAAGTAATCGTGTTCATTAAAGAATAAAAATAACTTATCTTTAATAATTACTCTATGTGGTTCTACATATGCTAAGTTTGTATGTTCTATAATTCTTAAACAACCTTCAAATATCATTTTGCGTTCAAGTTTTATAGAGTTCAAACTACAAGCCCATTCAATTTTAGAGAGCAATTCTCTTTTTATCTTGTTTTTCTTCTTTACAATGCTAATCATACCACACCATCTTTCCTTTTTCAAGATAAAGGCGACAAAAAAAATCAACCTTTACAGTTGATTTATCAATGTTTTCGTCTGGTGCGACGATTTTACTTAATGGAGCAGGTAGTGGGAATCGAACCCACGTCATCAGCTTGGAAGGCTGAGGTTCTACCATTGAACTACACCTGCATATAAAATTTATAATTGTCAGAAGTTTTGGAGCAGGTAGTGGGAATCGAACCCACGTCATCAGCTTGGAAGGCTGAGGTTCTACCATTGAACTACACCTGCAAAATTCTCCTCCTGACAATTATAGATTATAACTTTTTTTTATTTTTTTGTCAATACTTTTTTAGATTTTTATTTTAAAATTTTATAAGCATGCTTTTACTAATCCTACAAATAATGGTGCTGGTTTATTTGGTCTTGATTTTAGTTCTGGGTGAAATTGACCTGCAATAAAATATGGATGATCGTCGATTTCTACCATTTCTACTAATAAACCATCTGGAGAAGTTCCAGAAATTTTTAATCCTGCTTCTTCTAGTCTTTCTCGATAATCATTATTGTATTCATAACGATGTCTATGTCTTTCTGATATTTCTTTTGTGCCATAAATTTCATTAGCTAATGTTCCTTCTTTAATAACACATGGATAAGCACCTAATCTCATCGTTCCACCTTTTTTGTCAACCCCCTTTTGTTCTTCCATGATATGAATAATAGGATTTTTAGTCGTTTCATCTAGTTCTGCAGAATTAGCATCTTTTAATCCTAATACGTTTCTTGCAAATTCTACAACTGCCATTTGCATTCCTAAACAAATTCCTAAAAATGGTATTTTATTTTCTCTTACATATTTGATCGTTTCTATTTTCCCTTCAATTCCTCTATTTCCAAATCCTCCTGGAACAACTACACCATCGATTCCTTTCAATTTTCGAACTACATTTTCATTGTTTATTGTTTCAGAATCAATTAAATGTACTTTTACTTTTACATGATTTGCAAAACCTGCATGATACAGGCTTTCCATAACAGAAATATAAGAATCTTCTAGTTTTACATATTTTCCAACAATTGCTATATTTACTATTTTTTCTTCTTTTATGTTTCTTATATTTTCAACCATTGCTTCCCATTTAGTATTATCTGGTACATAGTTTTCTAATTTTAAGTGATTGCAAACCTCCCTTGCTAACCCTTCTTCTTCTAGCATTAATGGTACAGCATATAAGTTGTCTGCTGTTTTATTTTGAATGACACTAGTTTTTCTAACATTACAAAATAAGGATAGCTTTTCGCGAATAGCATCTGGAATATCTGTTTCGGTTCTACATACTAATATATTTGGTTTGATTCCAAAACTTTGTAATTCTTTAACGGAATGTTGTGTCGGTTTGGATTTAATTTCATTAGACCCTGAGATGTATGGCAATAAAGTAACATGAATGTAAATAACATCTTCTGGATTTTTTTCTAAGCCAACTTGACGAATGGCTTCTATAATAGATAATCCTTCTATATCTCCTACCGTTCCTCCAATTTCTGTGATTACAATATCAGTATCAGTGTCTTCAAATCCATAAATTTTTTCTTTTATTTCATTTGTAATGTGTGGAATTACTTGTACTGTTTTTCCTAAGTAATCTCCTCTTCTTTCTTTTTCAATTACATTTTGATAAATTTTCCCCATGGTTACACTTGAATTTTTGGTTAAGTTTTCATTGATGAATCTTTCATAATGTCCTAAGTCTAAGTCTGTCTCTGCTCCATCGTCAGTAACAAAGACTTCTCCATGTTCATAAGGGTTCATGGTTCCTGGGTCTACATTGATATATGGATCAAATTTTTGAATCGTTACTTTGTATCCTCTATTTTTTAATAATCTACCTAATGAGGCTGCTGTAATTCCTTTTCCTAGTCCTGATACAACTCCTCCTGTTACAAAGATATATTTTGTATTCATTTGCTAAAACTTCCTTTCTATTTTAAACCTGCTTTTGGTTAAAAACTAAAAAAAGATTAAAAAAATTGCCAAATGCGGTTTTTTTTTAATCTATTTCTATTTTAGCATGTACTTTATTTTTTTTCAAGTACTTTTTTGCTTTTTTTTATTTTTATTGTTATAATTCTTATATAATCAATAAAAAGGAGGAAATTACTATGTCAACGCCACATAATGAAGCAAAATTAGGAGATATTGCAAAAACTGTCATCATGCCTGGAGACCCCTTACGCGCCAAATATATTGCAGAAAATTTTTTAGAAAATGCCAAATTAGTAAATAGTGTAAGAGGTATGTATGCTTATACTGGAACTTATCAAGGAAAAGAGTTAACTGTTATGGCATCTGGTATGGGAATGCCAAGTATGGGGATTTATAGTTATGAACTATACAAATTTTATGAAGTAGAAAATATTATTCGCATTGGTTCTTGTGGAGGTTATAAACCAGAATTAAAATTATTTGATATTATATTATCTCAACATGTATTTAGTGAGGGGAACTTTGCCCTTACTTTAACTAATGATACTTGTCATATGGTAGAAGCAAGTAAAGAATTAAATACAATCATTCTTGAAACAGCAAAAGAAACTAATCTTTCTATTGTAGCTGGAAACACTGTTTGCACTGATTGTTTTGATGTTTATATGTCAAATGTAAACGAATTTCTAGCCAGAATTCCTCAAGATTTTAACCCTGTTAGTGCTGAAATGGAGGCTTTCGCTTTATTCTATGTTGCTAAAGTATTAAATAAGAAAGCTGCTTGTTTAATGAGTGTTGTTGATTCAAAATATATTAAAGAAATTGCTACCCCAGAAGAAAGACAAAATGGTCTAAATAATATGATAAAGTTGGCTTTGAGTTCTGCTTTAAAAATTTAACTTTATGTTTCCTATCGTGTTATAATAAAGAAGATAACCGAAAATTTCAGCATTATGAAAGGAGAAAAGAAATGGATGGAAAACTAAAAGTTCGGGCAATGACTATCCTGATGGATGAAGATAATCCCGAAAACATTGTAGTCCTTTCCGATAACCTGAAAGGAGATAGGCTCTATGGAAAAGACGTTGTTGAATTTCTTGAAGGAATACTTGATTACTGCAAGAAGTATTCTGGAAAACTGGAAAAGCAGTATTGTAAACAAGGCTGGGAAAGCGACAATTAATCGTCCGTTTTAGACTCTAAAAAACAGGATTCCATTTATAGGAATCCTGTTTTTTTTATTTTTTAATGGATAAAATTTTATACTTCATAATACCTGCTGGTGCATTTACTTCTACTACATGGTTTTTCTTAGCACCTAATAAAGCACTTCCTAGTGGAGACTCGTTTGAAATTTTATTTTCCGCTAAATTAACTTCTGTAGAACCAACAATGGTATATTCGATTTTTTCATCAAATTCCATATCTAATACTTTTACAATATTTCCCACTTGTACCGTTTCTGTATCAATATCTTTTTCATCAATAATCCTTGCATGTCTTATTTTATTTTCTAGCTCTGCTATTTTTACTTCATTTTCTGCTTGTGCCGTTTTAGCTTCATCATATTCAGAATTTTCTGATAAATCCCCAAATCCTAATGCTACTTTTATTCTCTCTGCAATTTCTGCTCTTTTTTCTGTTCTTAAATAATTTAATTCTTTTTCTAAATTATCAAATCCTTCTTGTGTTAATATTACCTCTTTTTCTTCCATGGTAATTCTCCTTTCCAATTTGTTTTATTTTCTTTTATTTCATATACTTTTCAAAAATCTTTTACTATCTTACGGCAAAAAATGAAATTTGTCAAGCAAATCTCATTTTATTATAGATTAGATATATCCAATGACTTTTCTAATCTATAAAATAACATTAATTTAGTGTACAAACAAATTTATTGAAAACAAAGATTTTCGGTTTGTTCTAGATGTGTCCCCAATTGCTCCAAAAGGAGCAAAAGGAAACGTCCCCAATCAGACAATTAACTCTTTTGCCCCTTTTAGGTAGTCGATTCCTGAGAAAATGGTAGCAATGGTTTGTACTAACATCATAATGGTTACGATTGCATTTAAAATGACATCTCCACCTTGTAATGTTCCTGTAAAGCATTC
>CATOLW010000082.1 GCA_951800935.1 uncultured Clostridium sp. | reverse complement strand
CTCCTATAAATTGATAATTTCTATTCTATCTCGATAGATAATTCCTGCTACATTGTCAGATACTACAATATTGGTAATTTCTTGGTTAGCAATATAGCGTTTTACTAGCCATCCGTCTGTATTGATGAATTCTATTTCTGTTCCTAGGTTTAAGGCTATAATCTCTCCATAAGTATGAATTTGTTAGGTAACCGCATTTACTACATACTCTTTGTTTGTTTTGTTATCTGCATTAATAATGTTGACAATTGAATCTGCTGTAAAAAGTCCTGATGATTTTTCTTCTATATCGATAGCATAATTTCTTAGTTCAATCGAATGGAAAATCATTTTTTTGTTTTCATTGTTTGTTAACACTATATCTTGTCCATTTTCTAAAATATGAATGCTGTCTGTATACATACAAACTAATTTGTTTTTGTCTTGGTATTTGATATTAGTAATTAATTTATCTGCCTCTCCTTGGTATGTATTTTCAATAGAATTGGTTGGATCAGAGCTCGCTTTTTCGATTGAAATTATTTTTATATTGGACTGTATGATAGTTCCTGATGTATCTACTTCAGCAATAGCTAAATATTTGTTATCATTAGAGATGGATATATCTGCTGTTCTAGTTGCAGATAAGAAAGTTTTAAATTTTGTTTTTCCGTCTGGTCCATATACTTCTACTACTGTTTTATGAATCGTATCTGTTATAACAACTGCTACATAGCCATTTTTGTTGACATGTACTTGAGAAATACTACCTTCTATTTCTGCTTCCCAAGTGATGTTTTTGTCTGTCATTAAATATAGTTTTTTTCCTTTATTTTCTGCCATGACTAAAAATCTGTTAGCAGAATCAAAGATTGGGTTGGAAATTTCAACTTCTAATGTTTGTTCTTTATTTCCTGTTGTCCCATAAATATCGATTTTGTTTTTGTTTAATACTGCTATATATTTGCTATAAGCACATATGTTGCTACTTTCACTTTCTTTTAATTCTATGGTGCTAACGTTGTCTTGTAAGATTTCTTTTCGAAATATGTTTTTGTCAATCCATTCTCTAATTTCTTTGTTATTCGTATATATTACGATTCCTGTTATTATAGTTACTAGTAATAATATAATTAGAATTGTAATTAGGATCATTTTTGTATTAATTTTTTCTTTTATAGCTTCTTTCCATTCTTCTTTCATGGTTTTTCTCCTTGTCCTTTGCTTTGTTTTATTTTACTATAAGGTATGCAAAAAAGCAAGTAAAAACTTGCTTTGTTTGTGATTGGAATTTTTATCCATTTTTAGTTTATTATTTCACATGCATAGGGTCCTCCTACTAACACATTGTTTTGAGCAACTCCATTGTCTATCACTGTTCCTGTATTTGTACATTGTTTTATATAGGTAAGTTCACCTACTTGTTCATTTCCTGCCCAACCAGCTATGCCACCAATCTGCTCTATTCCACTACAAATCCCACTATTAGTACAATTTTCAATTGTTGAGGTCATGATAAAACCTACTATGCCTGCTATTTGAAGTCCAGGAGATGAAATCTTTGCTGTATTAGTACAATCCGTTATATCCGTTCTATATCCAGCTCCCATAATACCTCCTGCTATTTGAGTTTTAGTTGTAACATTACCACTGTTTGTACAATTAGTAATAACTCTTGGCTTATTATGAACTTGTTCATTATATCCTACAATTCCTCCAACCATATCATAGTCTGCACTAATTTCACCTTCATTGTGGCAATCTTCTATATTAGCTGTATTATTCAATCCAACAATTCCTCCTGTAAGACTCAAGTTATACTCCCATGTATAACTACCATCATATGTTCCTATATATTTCACATACTTGTTAGATGTTACCTTTCCTTTATTGATGCATCCTGTTATTTTAATTTGAGCATTATTATCTCCAATCCATGTTGATCCAGTTATTCCTCCTATTCTTGTTGTTCCCGTAATATTGCCTTCATTAATACAGTTTTCTATATTACTTCCTATAATATAGCCAGCTATTCCTGCCACTTCATATCCATTATGCTCATTACTTGTATTAGCTGTTATATCTCCAAAATTCTTACATTCTTTAATTAAAGCATAGTTACTTGAACTTCCAACAATTCCTCCTGCAATTCCTACTGGAACTATTGTAGTATACTCTTCACTTGTACTCGTTGTAACATTTCCTGTATTGGTACAATTTCTAATTTCTCTTGCGGATGTTCCTATATCAATTCCTGCTATCCCTCCTGCTCCACCATATGTTGCATTTACTGTTGCAGTATTTTTACAATCTAGTATATTTCCATCTTCATTACAACCTACTATTCCTCCTGTTGAACTAATTTTATAGCTATATGAACTTAATGCTCCATTAACTTGAGTTGTAACATTTCCAGTATATACATCAAATCCTGTGGAAATAATAGTAACACCTTCATTTTCCACATTTTGTATTGTTCCTCTATTCTTACTTCCTACTATTCCCCCGACTTTATAACTACCTTTTATCGTTCCACTTTTTAAAATCACATTTTCTATGGTTGCATTTTCTATTACGCCAAACATTCCTTGTTCTGTCAAATTAGTATTGATATTTATATTACTAATGGTATTTTGCTGTCCATTGTACGTTCCTTTAAATGGATTACTTTGTGTTCCAATTGCAGTATGTTCTTGTTCCAAAATTATATTTCTTATTTGTTTTATTTCTTTTTCATTTTCAAAGTTTTTTGTTCCATTATTTACTAAAGTTGCAAGAATTTTTAAGTCATCTTCATCTGCTATAGCATCTGTATTTTTTACTTTAACTTCATTTGTTTTATAGCTTTTCCCATCACTATCTGTTATGACTGCATAACAAGTATTTTCTTCATAAAAAGCTAAATGATCAACCTCTATTTCATCTTCTATTTGTTTTTCATTATATTCCTTTTCGATTACCCTATTTTCATTTTTATATATTTCAATTTTTGTAATTTTATCTGCTTTTGTTGTAGCTAATGTAGTTAAAATTACCTTTCCTTCTACTACAGTTCCTGCTGTTATTGTTCCATTAGTTGATGCCATTTCTGTTACTTTAATTGGAGTACTTGTTAGTCTTCTTTCATTTTTTCCTATTATTGTTATAGTATATTCTCCATTTGCTGTTACATCTATTGTAGCTTCATAGTCTTTTCCACTTATTTCTATTTCTTCTATTATGGCATTTCCACTTTTTAAAATTAATTTTTTCAATCCGTTTTCATCTTTCGTTTTGACTTTTATTTTTAAACTTACTTTACTTTCATCTATTTGCCCTTTTTCAAAAATTTCTATTTCTGGCTTAATTCCTTTATTTTCTCCTATATAATTTACTTGTAAATTTCCTTCTATTTCAAATTCATAACCATCTACAACCACATGGCAAGGTGGTATGCTATTTTCATCATTTGGTGTTATACTTTCTAATCCCTCTATTTTTTCTAGGCAACTGTATAATGTCACTAATCTTTGATTTACCTCATATTCTCCAATTGCCAATTTGATTTTTTCTTCTGCTGTTTCTATTTCTTGTTGTTTTTTTGCTTCGTTTGCCTTTGTTAATATTCCGTTTTTTCCTGTTAAAGTTGCTATGCTAATTCCTGCTAAAATTAATAAGACAATTATGGTAATTACTAATGCAATTAAGGTTATACCTTGGTTAGTTCTTTCTTTTTTCATATATTGTTCCTTTCAATCTTTTGTTTTTTGTTGTTATTTTTTATTATTTACTATTTTAAGTTCTGGTATACGTTATGGATGCATTTTATCAAAAGTTATTATGGTTGTCAACAAGTTGACATTCTTTTATTTCCAGCATATCTATCAAAAAAACTTATAAGAAAAAAAGCCAAAAAAACTTCTTTTTCTCGGCCTTTTTCTATTACTATAAAGCAATACGAAATCTATAAAATTCATCCAAATCGTCTTAAGTTTGTCATTATTGTTACTTAGTTCGCACTTGTATAATTGCTAACTTCAAAATCTGAAGTAAACCTAAATAACCAAAGACAGGATATAAAAAACCAACTAAATTAGAAAAACCAATTTTAGAAATTAAGACAGAAATTATACACATAATTACCGCAATTTGTGTATAACTTTTTTGGTTTTTACTAGTATTTTGTAAAAAACTAGTTCCTAACGAAATAGCAGTTGTAAAAATGGAACCTAATATAATAAATCCATAAACATATCGTAACATCTTAAAACTATTGGATATCACATAAACTGCTGGCATTTCTATTTTTGTAATGTCCACATCGACTTTTACTAATAATAAAAAAACAATAATTGATAGAATCATAATAATAAAAGTGCTAAGACTGGCTATTTTTACAATTTGCTTTTTGTTCTGGATATAATCTTTTAATGTTAATAATACTGGAATTAGCAAAATGCTATTGTAACTACTATACAAAATAGCACTTAAGACAAAGCTAGATTCATTGCTTTTTATTATATAATTTCCTAATTCAAATAATGGTAAATCTTTTAAATTTATGATTCCAATTATGACTAAAAAGCCAATTAGTATTGGTACTAATAATTCATTAGCTTTTACAACACCTTTTACACTTGTTTTAAAAATAATAAAGCTTATTATAGCTAAAAATCCGCTTCCTATTAAACTATTGATTCCTAATTCTTGTTCAAAATAAGCACCAAATCCAGCTATCATAATAAAAAATGTAATCAAAATAAATAAATTGATAATTGTGTTAATTATTGGTTTTATTTTTTTATTCTTCTGGATTAGAATTGTTAAAAAGTCTTTATAAGTATTTGTTCCATATTGATTTACAATTTGAAATGTTTGAAAAATTACAAATCCTATGATAGAAGTTGCTATTAATAATCCTATTAACCCCTCTATTCCATAAGAAAAGAAGAATAAATACATTTCTTGCCCGAGAAGCAAAACCTGCACCTATCATAGTTCCTATAATAACAAATACTACTTTTAAAATATTTTTATCTTTCATCATAAAAAACCCCATATTATTTTATGGGATTTTTTTACTAATTATTCAAATTGCTTTTATCTTTTTCTTCTTCTTACTTGCCATATTACAATTCCTGCTATAATAATTGCTACTGGTAAAGCAAATATGATTGTCATAATAATTGTATTTTGTTGCTCTGTTACTGTGTAATTTACTGTTTCATAATTTTTTCTTATGGTAATTCCGTTTTCTTTTTCATTTAAATAAGCAACTGAATTTAAAATTAAGTCTTTGTTGTTATATAAATTTACAGTAGACATCGTATATCCATTGATTTGTACTTGCATATCCATAGCAAATAATTCATTGGCATAAATAATTACTTTTGATGTTTTACCTTCTTCAATTGTTTTGGTAGCCATCGCAGCAACTATACAAGATTCTGTTTCTCCATCTTGTGAAGTTCTAGTTGGTGATTGTTGGTTTAGATTGGTTCTTACATAAGAATTTTCTGTGGTTGTTGCTAATACTTCCTGCTCCACTCCTAATTCTTCTAATTTTTCTTCATTAAAGGTAATTTTAGCTGCATCTACTAAGCATAAATTCATTGCCATATTTAGTTTTTGTGTTAAACTATTACTTTGTGTTTTTTCTATAATAAAGTCTGGATACCCTGCTACCATATTAGCAGCAGTTCCTTCAAATACAATACCTTTTTCAATGGTAATTCCGTATTCATCTAATACTTTTTGGAAGTTACTTAAATTAACATTGTTGATATTTGGTCCGCACATTAATAATAGTTCTCCACCATTTTTAATATAAGCTAGTATTTTATCTTTTTCTTGTTCTGTTATATCTTCTTTTAAGGTAGAAATCACTAAACAATCACAGTCTTCTGGAATACCATTATTCGCTAATATATCTAATGTTTCTACTTCATTTGCTTCTTTTTCCAT
>CATOLW010000081.1 GCA_951800935.1 uncultured Clostridium sp. | reverse complement strand
CCTCCTATGATAGTGATATAATCTTTCATTTTTTTCTCCTTTTCTAATTGGGACAAGCGAGCAGAAAAACTCTCTGCCCGCTTTTTTCCAAACAAGTAAACTATTTCTTCTGCTCACAAGTTTGATTTCCCACTGTGCAAGACGTTTTACAGGCTGACTGGCAAGACGTCTGACACTCGCCACACCCACCTTTTTGAACCGTTTCTTGTAACTGTCCTTTGGTTAATGTCTTGATGTGTAACATTTCTTCTCCTTTCCTAAAAAAGGCACAGAACAACCTTCATTCTGGTTTGGTTTACTTCGTTACTAGATTGATTATAACATGATCTTGTTCTAAAAAACAATTCTTCTAAGAAAAAAGATTCATAATTTCTTCTTTTGACATTTTACTAATAAAGGATGTTTTAGTACTTAGCATATTGTCCACTAATGCTTCCTTCTTTTGTTGTAACTCATAAATTTTTTCCTCAATTGAATTTTTTGTAATTAGCTTATATACTTGTACATTGTTTTTTTGTCCAATTCGGTAAGCTCTATCTGTTGCTTGGTTTTCTGTAGATAGATTCCACCATGGGTCATAATGAATTACCATATCAGCACCTGTTAAATTTAATCCTGTTCCTCCTGCCTTTAGTGAAATCAAAAATACTTTAACATCTGGATTTTGATTAAATTCATTTACTAGTTCAATTCTTTCTTCTACTTTGGTATTTCCTGTTAATTTAAAATAACGAATTCCTAATTGCTTTAATTCCTTTTCTATAATTGGAAACATAGAAGTGTATCCAGAAAATAGTAATATTTTATGACCTCCATTGGTAGCTTCTTCTATAATTTCCATACATTGGTCTAATTTACTACTTCCTTCTTGATAATTTTCTATAAATAACCCTGGATGGCAACAAATTTGCCTTAATCTAGTTAAAGCTGCTAGTATTTGCATTTGACTTCTTTCATAGCCATTTACGTCAATTTCTTCTGCTAGTTCTTGTTTTGCCTCAGCCAAATAATTTAAATAAATATTTTTTTGTTCTTCTCCCATTTCATTGTTCAAAACTGTTATGGTTTTATCTGGTAACTCTGTTAAAACTTCCTTTTTGTTTCTTCTTAATACAAATGGTTCAATCAGCATTCTTAGTTTTTCCATTGCTTCCATACTTTCTTCTTTTACAATTGGCATTTCATAAGTTGCCTTGAACATTCGATAAGAAAATAAGTACCCTGGCATGATAAAGTCAAAAATTGACCATAATTCTGCTAACGAGTTCTCAATCGGAGTTCCTGTTAAGGCATATCTAGTATCTGCTTTTAGCTTTTTGATGGCTTTGGCATTTTGGGTATTACTATTTTTTAAATATTGCGCTTCATCTGCTATGATATAACGAAATTGATAGTCTTTTTCTTCATATAAATCAATATCTCTTTTTAATAGGTCATAAGAAGTAATGACTAAGTCATATTGATCCATTTCTTGGATACATCTTTTTCTTTCTGCCAAGGAACCTCTAATAACTAACGTTTTTAATTCTTTTGCAAATTTTTGTGCCTCGTTTTGCCAATTCAAACTTAATGAACTTGGTGAAACTACTAAACTTGCTCGTTTACTTTTGCTTTCATCTAATTGTTCTTGTCCAGGAATTATATTTTCATTTTTTTGTATATTTTGTACATAGTCTACAATAATTGATAACATTTGAACCGTTTTTCCGAAGCCCCATGTCATCTGCTAAAATACCTCCAAAATGATAACTGTCTAAAACTTTTAGCCACTTAAATCCTGTCTTTTGATAATATCTTAAAATAGATTCTAAGTTTTTGGGTACTTTAATTTCTTCTAATCGTTCTTTATCTAAGCCATTTACCATTTTGTTGTATTCTGCATTTTTCGTAATTTCTGTTCCTTTCATTTCTTTTAATAGTTTGTCTAAATATAGGCTTCTATTAACTGGTAATTTTACTTCTCCTTGTTCTAGTTCTTGGTAATCAATATCCATTCCTGTGATTAATTTGTTAAAAAAATAAATTTCTTTGTTTTCTTCTAAAGCTATAAAACTCCCGTCTTTTAGTCTATGATATTTCTTTCTTAGCGCATATTTTTCCATGATTTCTTCTAATTCTTTGACATCAATTTCAATGTTTTTTAAATCAATGGATAATAAATCATTTTCTACTTTTACTCCCAAGCTACCGATTTTAGGATGTTTGATTTGTTTGTTCTTAAATTTTTCGGTTGCTAATACTTCAAATTTTTGCATGTAAAAAGTGATGTCATCTGTTAAAAATTCATAAATTTTATCATTGTCTGGTAAGATAAATCTCAAATTCTTAGTATCTAGCATAAAACCTGTTTTTCGAAATACGTTTAAAGCTTTGGTTTCTTGTATCATATTTCTTGGAAAATTTAATTTTAGTTTTTCATCTAAAGGATTAAATTCATTTTCTCCATAAACAAATTTTACTTCTGCTGTTAAGTAGTCGTTGTTATCAAAGTCTAGAAATATTTTCACTTGTAATTCTTGTGGTTTGTATTGTTCAATCTCTTCTTCTGTCATGTTTTCTATTATTATGGCATTTTTTACTTTGGGAATAATGATAGAAAAAGCTTGCGTTAGTTCTTCTTTTCTTAAAGGCACTTCTGTTATGTAATTTTGTCTAAATATCTCTAATAGTTTTAATGTTGTTTTTTCAAACTCTTTCGTACAACGATGTAACTTTTTATTGCTTATTATATATTTGTAATTTTTTCCCTTTAAAATGGTTACATTAAAAACTTCTATATTGGGTGTAATTACATATTGTTCCTCGTTTATCTTTTTTAATCTAAATTCTATTTTAGGTTGTTCTTCTGTTAATTCAATTTCTTCTATATTATAATCTTTTTGAAAAGCTACTTTTTTATTTTTTAATACCTGAAATAAATCATCAATTCCGCTATTTCCTAAAATGATACTCGTATCACTTAAAGCTTTTCCATAGTAACGATAGTTACTATTAGAATTAGAGTTAGCGTATTTGATGATTTCTGAGTATTGTAAGATAAAGTCTAATAGTGGCTTACTTTCTTCCTCAAACATTTCTTTTGTGTGAATAAATTGTAATTTTTCCCCATATTTATAAAATTCTTTTTCTAGCATTCTTGTATAAAAATCGGATAAGTCTTTTAACTTGTACATTTTTTTGTTTCCAATTTTGAATTCTACTTTCATGTCGCCAGAGAATTTGTCGTAAATAATTTTTGGTTCTATTTTTATGGTTCCTTTATTTTTCAATGTCATTTCTTCTTCTGAATCGATTTGTTCTATTTCTTCATTGTAAAAAATGTTTACAATTTGTTTAAAATTCTTGTTATTGCTTACTTCCATATTTTCTCCTCACTTGGCATAGTATTATATAATAAATATGGCAAAATTGCAAGTAAAAAAATATTCCAAAAAATAATTTAACATTTTCTTTTCTTTTTTCATAATTTATAGTAAAATGCCTATAGAAACATTTTATAATTACCTTAAAGGAGGTACGATTTTGAAAACCTATAAAATTGCCATTGTTGGTGCAACTGGCCTTGTTGGAAGGTCTGTGATACAAGTATTAGAAGAAAAAAAATTACCGATTGAAACTTTCCGGATTATTTGCTTCTAAAAAATCAGCAGGAGCTAAATTTTCTATTGCTGGCAAAGAATATGTAATAGAAGAATTAACTGAAAATTCATTTGATGCTGGTTTTGATTTTGCTATTTTTTCAGCAGGTGGAGAAGTGGCTAAAAAATATGCTCCAATTGCTAGTAAAAAAGGTTGCATTGTTGTTGATAATAGTAGCTATTTTCGTATGCATGAAGAAGTCCCTTTGGTCGTTCCCGAAGTCAATTTAGAAGATGCTTTTCATCATCATGGTATCATTGCTAATCCTAATTGTTCTACGATTCAAGCTATGCTACCTTTGAAAGCTTTGGATGATAAATATCACATTAAAAGAGTCGTTTATTCTACTTATCAAGCTGTTTCAGGAGCTGGTAAGGATGCTTTAGCTGATTTGGAAAATGTGGATAATTCATTACCTTTAAAAAAATTCCCTTATCCTATTTATAATAATTGTTTACCACATATTGATGTTTTTATGGAAAATGGCTATACCAAAGAAGAAATGAAGATGATAAATGAAACAAGGAAAATTTTACATAGACCTGATTTGAAAGTTACTGCAACTACGGTTAGAGTTCCTGTTAGCAATTCCCATTCTGAGTCAATTAATGTAGAATTAGAAAAGGATTTTGAAATGGATGATTTATTAGCTACTTTAGAAACTTTCCCAAATTTGATTGTGCAAGATGATCTTTCTTCTAATCTATATCCTATGGCGATTCATTCTACTGGTCATGATGAAGTTTTTGTAGGAAGAATCCGTCGTGATGAAAGTGTTTTTTCTTGGTGTTGATCTTTGGGTTGTGGATGATAATATTCGTAAAGGTGCTGCTAGTAATGCCGTTCAAATTGTAGAAAAGTTAATTCAGAAAAACTAAAAGAAGTGAATTTTAAAATTCACTTCTTTTGAATTAGTTTTTCATGTAAAATTTTGATCATATCATTTTCAATTTCTTTTACTAAAATTTCAATTTTAGCCTGACTTAAATTAATATCCATGATTTCGATTGAATTGTTTTTTAAGATTTTTATCACTTCGTTTAGTACTTGGTTGTCTTGCACAATGCCATATCCAATGATACTCACTTTTGTAAATTCTTTTAAGGTTATTCGACATTCTGCGTATTGGTTATCTAGTATTTCTTGTACTTTATTTCTTTCTGCTTTTTTGATTCTAAATTGTATCTTATTTTCTCTTTTTTCAAAAGCTTCAACAATAATATTGTTTTGTAAAAGTGTTTGATAGATAGGATAAAATTCTTCACTTTCTATTTCGATTCCTACTAAATTTTCATTCTTTACAATACTTTTTACTTCTGATGATTCGATTTGCTGACAAATTTTACTTCCCTTTACCTCTAAAAATGTAGATTTAGCAATAATGTCACAGTTGAATTTCTTTCCCATTTGAATGCATCGATTGTGTAATACTTCTGATCCGGCTGTCTGCTATTTCTTGCATTTCATCAAATGATATTTCGTCTAATTTTTTTGCCATAGTAATCATATTAGGGTCTGCTGAGTAAATTCCATCTACATCTGAAAAGATATAACATTTTTCTGCTTGTAGTGCTACTTGCAGTGCTACTGCTGTGGTGTCTGACCCTCCTCTTCCTAAAGTTGTAATATCTTGATTTTCATTTATTCCTTGGAATCCTGCTACTACTATAATTTTTCCTTCTTCTAATTCTTTTTCTAATCGTTTTACATAGATTTGTTCAATTTTTGCGCTGGTATGAATGTTGTTTGTTTTAATTCCTGCTTGCCATCCTGTTAAGGATATTGCTGGATATCCTTTTCTGTTTAGTAAAATGCTTAATTTGGATGCTGTTATTTGTTCTCCTGTTGATAATAACATATCCATTTCTCTTTCTTCTGGAATAGCTGATAGTTCTTGTGCTTCTTTGATTAATTGGTTGGTTGTTTTTCCTTGTGCTGATACTACAACTACTACATTTTTGGCTTCTTTTTTTAAGCTGATTATTTTTTGTGCTACTACGTTTAGTTTGATATTGTCTGCTACTGATGTTCCTCCAAATTTTAATATTACGGTATTCATCATTTTGGTTTCACCTTTGTTTTTTCTAAAACTTTATCTAATTTTAAACAAAGTTATTTTTCTTTCGTTGCTATTATAGTATATTTTTTCTTTGTTTTCAAGTTATTTATGAATATTAAAAACAAAAATCTCTTAAACTTTTTAAAAAGTTTAAGAGATTTTAATTGGCATGGTTATCCCTATCATTGTTCTTATTATTTTTTATTTCTTCATAATACTTAGAAATCAATTCGTCTAATTCCACACTTAATTTATAAGTAACACTATAATCTTCTCCTTGT
>CATOLW010000080.1 GCA_951800935.1 uncultured Clostridium sp. | reverse complement strand
CATAACGATCCATAAATGTCTTCGTATCTAATTGTTCTAAAGTTTTTTCTGGTTTTATTCCATTTCCTATTAATTCTAATATTTCTTTGTATTCTGCTTTTTTGCTTTCTTCTTGGGCTATACTTGCTTTGGTTAGTACTCCATTTTGTCCTGTTAATGTTGCAATCGATATTCCTGCTAAGATTAATAAGACAATGATGGTTATTACTAATGCAATTAATGTTATTCCCTTGTTCATGTTTTTTAAATTGGTTTTATTGGTCATTTCTTTTCTCCTTCTATCTTTTTCTTTTGTTTTTAGTATTTACTATTTTTAATCCTAGTATATGTTTTATGTTTGTATTATATCAAAAATAGAAAAATATGTAAATAGGTTTACATTATTTATTTTTTAATAATTCCAATCTTCTTTTTGTAATATACTATCAGACAGAAAAGATTTATGTCAATAAGTTACAAATAATTCAAATCTTGTTTCGTCATTCATTCAATAACATCATTTTATTATCTAACTTATTAATAATTTTAGCACAGTTTACCCATTCCTTCGCCTCTTGTTTACTTATTTCCTCTGATGGTTTATATTTTACTTTATGTTCCAAAGTAGACCAAAAGTCCATAGCAATGGTTCTAATTTGAATCTCTGCTTTTACATAAATATTTTGTCTAGACAAACTAATTGGTACTTCTACAATTAAATGATAGCTAGAATAGCCACTCTTTTTAGGATGTGTAACATAGTCTTTTTCCTTTAAAATATTAATTCCTGATAAGTTTTGTATCAACTCTTTTGTAGAAAATATATCTTTTTTTAATGGACAAATTATTCTTACACCTGCAATGTCATTAATATTCTCAATCATGTCTTTATAGGTAACTTGTATTTGTCTTTTATTCATCTTGTTAATAATACTTTGTGGTTCTTTTATTCTTGTATCAATATGATCGATTAAATCATAATGGTATAAAATTTTAAATTCATCTTTTAGAATTTCTATTTTTGTTTGTAATTCTTTGATTGCTATTGAATAAATAAACATTAATTTTTTAAATGTTTCGTCTTCCACTTCTAAGGCTTGATTATAATCCATAAAACTTTCGACTTTTATTAAATGATTTACTTTTTTGGTTTTTGTTTTCATTTAGGTTTAACACCTCTCTTTTTATCTAATATATGCTTGATAATATCGTTTTATTGTTATCACTTAATATTTTCTTTGTGTTTTTTGTGTGAATAATTCTTCATAATTTTTCCTCCAACCAAAAAATTATAAATAAAAAAGAGAAGACTAATATTGTCTTCCCCATACAACCATTTTATCTGCTTTTTTACCACAACATACACAAGTATCTCCTAAATGTTCTTGATGGAATGGTATACATCTTGATGGTGCTCCTGTTACTTCTTTTACTTTATCTTCACAGTCTTGTGAGCCACACCACATTGTTTTTACAAATCCTTGGTTTTCATTCATATTTTTTTCTAATTCTTCCATTGTTTTTGCAATTGTCGTTTTTTCTTCCATTCTCTTTTTACAAGCATCAAACATAGATTGGTGAATATCTTTTAATAGGTCTTCTACCACTTCTTTTAAGTCGTCTATTTTAACTGGCATTTTTTCTAACGTATCACGTCTTGTTATGATAACTTCTCCTCTTTCAATCTCTTTTGGTCCCATTTCAATTCTAATTGGTACACCTTTCATTTCCCAATTGTTGAATTTATACCCTACTGTGTAGTTATCTCTATTATCTAGTTCTACTCTGAATTTCTCTTTTAAAGTTTCTTCTATTTTTTTAGCTTCTTCTAATACATTCCCTTTTTCTTGTGCGATTGGAACAATAACTACTTGAATTGGTGCTGCATATGGTGGTAATTTTAAACCTCTATCATCTCCATGTGCCATGATAACAGCTCCAATTAATCTTGTACTAATTCCCCAAGAGGTTTGATAGGCATATTCTTGTTCTCCCTTTTTATTTTGGAATTTTACTTCAAATGGTTTGGTAAAGTTTTGTCCAAAATAATGTGAAGTTCCTCCTTGCAAAGCCCTTCCATCATGCATTAAAGTTTCTACCGTGTAGGTTTCTTCTGCCCCTGCAAATTGTTCCTTTTTTGTTTTTTGTCCTTTTAAAACTGGAATTGCTAATAAGTTTTCGATTACATCACTATATACTTCTAACATGTCTAAAGTAAATTGTTTTGCTTCTTCTGGTGTTTCATGAATGGTATGCCCTTCTTGCCATAAAAATTCTCTTGAACGTAAGAATGGTCTAGTTTCTTTTTCCCATCTTAAAACACTGCACCATTGATTATATAAAAATGGTAGGTCTCTCCAAGAATTTAACCATTTTGAATACATTGTTGAGAAAATGGTTTCTGATGTTGGTCTAACACAAAGTCTTTCTTCTAATTTTTCTCCTCCTCCAATGGTAACCCATGCTACTTCTGGAGCAAATCCTTCTACATGTTCTTCTTCCTTTTCTAATAAACTTTCTGGAATTAAAACTGGCATAGATACATTTTTTACACCATGTTCTTTAAATCTCATATCAGCATAATTTTGTATATTCTCCCAAATTGCATATCCATATGGTCTGATGGATATAAATCCTTTTATTGCTGTATAATCAGCTAGTTCTGCTTTTAACACAATATCAGTATACCATTGTGCAAAGTTTTCATCAATATTGGTAATATCTTTTACAAATTCTTTGTTATCACTCATTTTTTCTTTCCTCCTAATTTTTTATTTATTTTTCTTTTTAAACTTCTTCTGCTTCCCTTTCGGGACTTGGGGCCTCTATTTTTCCTTTTTCACCATTTTTGGTTTCTTCCCTTGTAATTTCTGCTTCTTCTTGTTCTTCTTGCTTTTCTACTAGTTCGTCGATTACAATTTGTTTGTTTTCATCTAATTTGTATCTTGGTAGTTCTGGTAATTCTTCTAAAGAACTATAGCCAAACATTCTTAAAAAATCGCTTGTTGTTTGATAAGACATTGGTTTTCCTGGTAAGTCGATTTTTCCTGCTTCTTCGATTAGTCCGTATTCTAATAGTTTGTAAACACAGGCATCCGCTGATACTCCTCGTATTGCTTCTATTTCTGCTCTTGCTATTTTAGGATTATAAGCTATGATCGCTAAAGTTTCTAATGCTGCATTCGATAAGTTTGGTTTGCTTCTTTTATCTAATATTGGATAAATAGAATCATGTAAATCCTTTTTGGTACATAGTTGATAGCTCTGGTCTATCTTTATAAGTTCAATCCCTCTTGTTTGCTCACGGTATTCTTCTTGCATATTGGCTATTATCGTTTCAATGTCTTCTTCTGAAATTTCTAAACTTAAGATTAATTCTTTTTTAGTTACTGGTCTTCCTGCAGCAAAAAGGATTGCTTCTATAATTGCTTTTAATTTGCTGATTTCCATTTTATTTCCTTCTTATATTTAATATTTTACTTTGTATATTATGCCAGAAAAACGTGAATCTGTCAATATTTTTTTATTTACTTGCACTTTTAATTTTTATATGATACTATTATTCTAATAAAAAAACGGAGGAATTTTTATGGAAGAAAAAAAGAAGTTAGAAGTAGTTTCTGGTGATGGTTCTGATTTAAATATTTCGCCAGTTTATCATCATTTAAAAGCTGCCAAGCCAAAATCCACTAAAGAAAAACCTACTGATATTGTAATTCCAAAAGAAGCCAAAAAAGATAAAAATAAAGAAAAGGAAGTCTAAAACTCCCTTTTTTCTTTTTATTCTTCTACTTTTTCAAATAAATCTTTACTTACACCACATAAAGGACAAGTCCAATCATCTGGTAATTCTTCGAATTTTACACTTTCTTTTTCATCATCATAAATATAACCACATACTGTACATTTATATTTCACTTGCTTCACCTCCTATATAATAATCTGCAAACTTTTCCATCTGTTCTATTGTTTCTTTTTTCATTGTTGATTTGATTGTAATGATTGGCTCCACAATTTCAATATCTTTCATTTCTTGTAACATATTTTTTATTGTTTTTCCTGCTGATGGCGCCCAAGAACCATTTTCTAAGATACCAACTTTTCGATTTTGATAGTTTCTTTCCTTTAGTTTATGCAAAAATTGCTCCATTGGTACAAATACACCTGCATTGTAGCTAGAAGCTGCTAAAATGATTTTATCATAACGAAATGCATCTTCTACTGCTTCTGCCATATCTTCTGTTACCAAATCTGCTAAAACAACTTTTTTTGCACCTTTTGTTTCTAATATCTCTTTTAATTTTTTAGCTGCTTCTAAAGTATTTCCATAAATAGAGGCACAAGCTATGAATACACCATCATTTTCTGGTTGGTAACTACTCCAAATATCATATTTTTCAATGTAATGCTGTAAATTATCTTTTAAGATTGGACCATGTAAAGGACAAATCATTTTGATCGCTAAAGTTGCTACTTTTTTTAATAAAGCTTGCACTTGTGCTCCATATTTTCCAACAATTCCAAAATAATATCTTCGAGCTTCGCAGTCCCAAGGTTCTTGGGTATCTAATGTTCCAAATTTTCCAAATCCATCAGCTGTAAATAATATTTTTTGGGATTGTTCATAGGTTACCATGACTTCTGGCCAATGTACCATTGGTGCCATAAAAAATTGTAAAGTATGTTTTCCAATATTTAATGTATCGCCTTCTTTTACTTCAACTTTTCTATTGTTTAAATCAATTTCAAAAAAGTTTGGTAACATAGTAAATGTCATCTTGTTTCCTACAATTTTCATTTCTGGATATTTTTTAGCCAATAAGCCAATATTATAAGCATGGTCTGGCTCTAAGTGAGAAATGATTAAATAATCAATTTTTTCTCCCTGCAATTCTCTTTCTAAGTTTTCTAACCATATATTGGTAACTTTTTTGTCAATCGTATCTAACACTACATTTTTTTCGTCTTTAATTAGATAAGAATTATAAGCCATTCCATTTGGCACTTCATATTGTCCTTCAAATAATCGAATGTCTTTGTCATCTGCTCCTATATAAATGATATCATCTGTTATTTGAGTATCTTTCATTTCTTGTCTCCCCTCTTGCTATCTTATAAAGTATTCCTAATTTTTTCCTATAATATTCTTAATTTTGTTAAAAAACCATTGTATTTTATTACTAAGCTATTGGAATCAAATAATACTTGTTCTCCTTCTACTCTCCATTTTCCATTGTTTTCAATTAAAAAATCAAGTACTTCTGTTTCAATATCTAGCATAGATACTACTTTATTAATAGAAGTTTCTAATTCCTTTTTTTCTGATTCTGACATATTAATGTCTTCTGATAATAGTTGTCTATATAGTTCTGTGCAATAAGCATCTGATGTTTCGGTTTCTATATAAGAATTAATTTTACCTTCTTCTAGATAAGATAACATTTGTGTTTTTCCTTCTTCTAATTTTTGTTTGGTCTCACTTAAATATTTTTTAGATTCTATAAATTCTGGTCCATCTTCTTGATAGTTGCTTGCTGTTAACATTTGTGCCATTTTTTCATCACTCAATAATGCTTTTAATTCATAAGCTGTTCCAAAAATGTCTTTTGCATAGTTTTTTCCTGCCCTTTCAACACTTGCATATTTTCCACTTGCTACTGTACGGTTTGTTATTTCTTCTAGTTCTTCTTTTTCAAAATTTTGCTTATTTGTTATTGCTTCAATTTTCTGGAATTCTTCTACTATTTTTGCTTTTTGCATACTGTCATTAAAAAATAAATAACCGCCTCCTAAAACAATTGCCAATATAATTATTCCTGCTACGATTCCAATTATTAATCCTTTTTTCATTTTGGATTCCCCCTTTTATTTTTTATTTCTTTTATATTATATCAAAAGATTTCAATTTTTAAATAGTCTTTTTTTTCAAAATTATGAATGTTCGTTCAAATCTAGTTTTTTTACTTGACATTGATTTCGTTTAGGCATATACTAAACCCATAAAAAAACAAACAAAAAGGAGGCTATTCGAACATGGATA